>NZ_JBRRDR010000003.1:0-193523 GCF_056759755.1 Stenotrophomonas sp. STEN046 | reverse complement strand
GCCGAGCCTACAGGGACGTATTTACGGCGTCCCCCGCAACCGGACCCACCCCGCCATCCCATGGATAGCCGGCTTTTGCTGTTGCTTCGGCTGTTGCCTCTGCAGGTGCAGGGCGCAGACCTGCAAAGAAACCCCTACTCCTGCGGATCGCGGGTGATGTGGATGTCGGTCGGTGTGGACAGCGGAATGTTCCGCTCCGCCAGGATCTGCAGCAGGCTGAAATACAGATCGCTGCGGGTGCCGTATACCTGCCGTGGGCTGGCCACATAGGCAAAGCTGTTGATGGTGATCTGGCCACCGGCAATACCGTCGATGTAGACCGTCGGCGCCGGTTGCTGCAGCACGCTGGTGTGCGCGCCATAGGCATCCAGCATCGCCTGGCGCAGGCCGGCGACGTCGGTGCTGGTGGGTACCGCGAACTGGATCTGGATGCGGCCCTGGTTGTTGCCCATCGTCATGTTGCGGATGGTCTTGGTGATCAGTTCCGAGTTCGGCACGATCAGCGTGGATTTGTCGCCCACCTGGATCTCGGTCGAACGCACGTTGATGCGGCGGATGTCGCCTTCCTGGTCGCCCAGCTTCACCCAGTCACCGATCTTTACCGGCCGTTCGGCCAGCAGGATCAGGCCGGAGACGAAGTTCTGGATGATCGCCTGCAGGCCGAAACCAATACCCACCGAGAGCGCGCTGACCAGCAGCGCCAGGTTCTTCAGGTTCAGGCCCATCGCGGTCAGCGCCCACAGCGCCACCAGGATGATGCCGACGTAACCGGCGATGGTGCTGATCGAGTTGCGCGCCCCCAGGTCCAGCTCGGTCTTGGGCAGGTAGGTGTCGGTCAGCCAGCGTTGCAGCAGCTGGGTCAGCCCCATGCCCACCAGCAACACCAGCACGCCGGTAACGATGCGGCCGGGCTCCAGTGTCAGGCCATCGTTGATCTTGATGCCACCGGCAAGCGCGGCGAAGCGTTCCACGATCGAGCCGACGTTGCCGAACGGCGCCGCCAGCGCCAGCAGCGCGATCAGCACAACCAGGGTACGCAGCACCGCCGACAGCAGCACGCCGGCCTGTTCCAGCTTCGATACGCTCAGGCCGGTGCTGAGCAGGATGGTCTGGCCGACCTTGCTGTCGGCGTTCAACAGCCAGGTGGAGAAATCGTCGACGAACTTGAACAGAAGCGTTGCCGCCAGCACCACGATGCTGCCGCCGATCAGCTGCTGGTTGACGAACTTGGCGAAGTTCACATAGCCCATCAGGGTGGCGATGATCGCGGCCACCACGGCGATGTTGCCGGCCACCCGTGCCAGCACCAGCCAGCTGCTGCGGCGTACCGGAACGGCCGCGCCCTGGCCGTCGGCCTGCGCTTCCAGCTTCGCCTCGGCCTCGGCGGTCTGGCGCCGATGCAGGCGCGCCAGGGTGACCAGCATGGCCATGATCAGGCCCAGATAGGTCAGCGCGATCACGCCGTCCAGCGCCACCGTGGTGACATCGCTGGTGCGGGTGGCGCGATCGATGGCGACCAGTACCGTGCTCAGCCAGGCCAGTGCCGCAGCACCCCAGGCGTACTTGCGCAGCTTCAGCGCGGCGGTGTCATCCAGGTTCAGCAGGCGCCACGAAGGCCGCTTGGGCACCAGCAGGCACGCGCTGAGCGCCGCAATGAAGGCCGCAGCGAACGTGGCCGCCACCACACCATCGGCCACGTTCTGCAGGCGCGGCGCGATGCCATCGATGGCATTCAGTGCCGCCACCAGCACCACCACCGCATAGCCCGGCAACAGCGTGCCCACCAGCAGCAGCCACATGGCCAGGCCGGAGCGGCGCAGGCGACCATCCGGTGCGCGCTCGGACGCGGCGAAACGGCGCCCCAGCGTGCGCAGCCACAGGCGCAGCGGGAACATCATCACCAACGCTGCGGCCAGGCCCAGCAGCAACGTGCCCCAGCCATGGGTGTCGATGGCCTTGGCCAGCGCAACTCGACCCTGCTGCGCCAAAGGGCGTACACGGGCGATGTCATCGGGAAGCTGATCGGCCACCTGTCGCCACAGCGACGGCGACAGCGGCGAATCGACCTTGCGGCCCAGCTCCTCGCTGATCTGCGCCGAGCGCTGCTTGTCGATATCCGCGCTGAGCTGCTGGGCGCGAACGGCACTGGACTTTGCCTGCGCGACCGAGGCGGCAAGGGTGTCACGTTGACGGGTGAGGGTGCGCCGTTGCGCGGCCAGCTCCGGCGGCTCGGTGGTGCCCTGCGGGGCCTCACCCAGCTGCGCCAGCTGCTCGGTGAGCTGGTCCAGCTGGGGCTGCAGGGTCTTTTCCAGCGCCTCGGCATCACGCTTTGCCTGCGACGCGTTCTCTGAAAGCGTACTCAGTGTTTCGGTGGCTTCGGCATCGATGCGCTTGCGCTCGACATCCTTCAGCGCGCTGTCGATCTGGGCCAGCTGCTGCTTCGGCGTCGGATCCTCGTCCTGCGCCCAGGCCGGCACCGCCAGCAGCAACGTGCAGCACACCAGCAGGCCCAGCCAGGGCTTGCGCATCAGGATCGTTTGCAGAAGAGACAGCACGCAGCCACACCGGTTCGCGCGGACCACCGCGCCTGCGCGCGACTATACGGCACAGGGTGTAAACAGCGGATGGGCGGCAAAGGCAGTGCAACCGCCCCGGCAAAGCCGATCACCCCTCAACCCGACCGGCCATCAGTACTTCAGTCGAAGCTCTTCCACGTTCGGCTGCTGCAGCGCATACCAGTCCTGGAACTCTTCCTCGGTGATCTCGTCCGGTGCATACACCGCGATCGGGTGCCAGTCGTGGTCGGTGGGCAGCGGCTGCCGCGGGCCTGCGCGCAGGCTGTAACTCACCCCCTGGTATTCCACCAGATCATCCACCTGCGGCCACTGCTCGCGGGCGAAGGCGGTTTCATTCTTCAACAGGATCACCTGGTACATCGGCACCTCCACATCGGTTGGATCGAAAGAACACGGCGCTGGCGGCAAGCATACCGCCGCACCGGTGACAGCGCGTGCCCGGCTACGGCGACGCAACGTTCTGGACACGGCCATCGCCCCGGCTTCACCCGCCCGTGGCAGCGCTGGCGGCATCGTGGGGCTCCCTTTTCACAGCTGCCCCCAATGACCGACCTGCCGCCGTTGAAGACCGTCGCCGACCTCAAGCTGCCCCGTTACCTGGGCACCTGGTATGAGATCGCACGCCTGCCCATGCGCCACGAGCCGGAGGGCTGCACCGACGTGTCGGCCCATTACCAGCTGCTCGACAACGGCAACGTGGGCGTCACCAATCGCTGCCGCATGGACGGCGAGATCGAGGAAGCCACCGGTGAAGCCTGCGCAGTCGACAACGACAGCGCGCGGCTGGAAGTGAGCTTCCTGCCCAAGGGCCTGCGCTGGCTGCCCTTCGCCAAGGGCGACTACTGGGTGATGCAGGTGGCACCGGACTACAGCGTCGCCCTGGTCGGCAGCCCGGACCGAAAGTACCTGTGGCTGCTGGCGCGCAGCCCGCAGCTGGATGCCACCGTGCAGGAACATTATCTGGCGGCGGCCCGCCTGCAGGGCTTCGATCTGTCCGAACTGATTCTGACCCCGCACACCGGCCGTCCCACTGCCTGAGCACGCACCCGCATGGACCTGAAGAGTGGTTACCCATGGTGGGCCGTGCGCAACGGCCTGATCCAGGCCTTTCCGCCGCTGGAACAGGACCTGCAGTGCGATGTGCTGGTGGTGGGGGGTGGCATCACCGGCGCACTGATCGCCGATGAGCTGTCGGCCCACGGCCACGACGTTGCGCTGATCGAGCAGCGTGACATCGGCTGGGGCAGCACCGCAGCCAGTACCGCGCTGCTGCAGTACGAGATCGACACCCATCTGCTGGAGCTGGCCTCGCAGTATGGCCAGGACGCTGCGGCGCTGGCCTACCAGGCCTGTGCGGACGCGATCCCTGCATTGGGCGAGGTCGCGCGCGGTCTGAAAGAAGTCGACTTCAAGCAGATGGACAGCCTGTACTTGGCCAGCCGTCGCCGTGACGTACCGCGGCTGATGGCCGAGGGCGAGGCGCGCCGTGGCATCGGCCTGGATGCGCGCTGGCTGGACAGGGATGCACTGCAGGAACGTTTCAGCGTCGATGCCGGCGGCGCCCTGCTGACCCGCCAGGCCGCACGGGTCGATCCCTACTGCTTCACTTACGGGCTGCTGCGGCGGTTGCAGCGGCGCGGCGGCGCGGTGCATGACCGCACCGTTCTGCATGCCCTCACTCCTACTGCGCGCGGCGTAACCGCCCGCACCGAATCCGGCATGCAGATCCGCGCCCGCCACGTGGTGCTGGCGATGGGCTATGCCAACCAGCAGTGGCTGGACCCGCGCGTGGCCCGCAACCGCAGCAGCTACGCGTTCATCACCGACCCGATCAACGCCGACGAGCTGGGCTGGCTGCAGCGCACGATGGTCTGGGAGAGCGCCCGCCCCTACCTGTACCTGCGTGCCACCGGGGACCGCAGGCTGTTGGTGGGCGGGCTGGACGATGCCATCGATATTCCCGCCCGCCGCGATGGCCGGGTGGACAGCAAGGCCCGCAAACTGATGAAGCAGCTGCTGCAATGGTTCCCGCACCTGCAGCCGACCGCGGCTTTTTCATGGGCGGGCACCTTTGCCGAGACCGCCGACGGGCTGCCGTTCTTCGGGCCGCATGCGCAATGGGGGCCCCGCGTGCACTTCGCCATGGCCTACGGCGGCAACGGCATCACCTATTCGATGATTGGTGCCGGGCTGCTGCGGGCGCGGATCGAGCGGCGACGGCACCCGCTGCAGGACCTGTTCGGGTTCGGGCGGTTGTAGCGTGGAGCCAGGCATGGCCTGGCTCTACCGCAAACGGGCGCCGACAGGCATCATTCAAGCAACGCCTGCTAGCGTCGGCCTGTACCGCCGCGTGCTGCGCGGCCCCCTGTGTTGGAGCGCCGTCATGATCCGCCCCCTGACCCTGCTGCTGTGCCTGGCCGCCCTGCCCGGAACGGCCCTGGCGCAGTCCGCCGCCGGCGCCACCGCGCCGCAGGCATCCGGCCTGGACCTGTCCGTGCCGCAGACGCCGATCCGCTACCTCAACGATCCCGCCCTGCAGCAGGACCCGCCCGGTACGTTCTACGGCGACAAGACCGGCCCGCGCGTGCACGGCGACGGCAGGATCGCCGATGTGCAGGACGACAAGGTCAAGGTATCCGGCAGCTTCACCACCGGCATCGGCTACGCCAAGAATTACGGCAACACGCATTACAACGCCGCCACGCTCAACCTCAGCAAGAACTACACCAACGATGAAGGCAAGACCCGCGGGGTCAACCTCAACATCCACGTGA
This sequence comes from Stenotrophomonas sp. STEN046, assembly GCF_056759755.1. Lineage (NCBI taxonomy): Bacteria > Pseudomonadati > Pseudomonadota > Gammaproteobacteria > Lysobacterales > Lysobacteraceae > Stenotrophomonas > Stenotrophomonas sp. STEN046. The sequence goes on along the minus strand of NZ_JBRRDR010000003.1, from coordinate 188,173 downwards.
GCGAAGGCAAGGGCCCGGGCTTCTTCGGGCCGTATGGCGGTGGCGGTTACTACGGTGGTGGCCCGGGGTATTGGGACTACCCGCCGCCGTACGGCTGGTAACCCGCACACGGGGTGGGTGTCGACCTTGGTCGATACACCCCGTCGCGAAGCAGGCGTCAATCCAGCCAGCCGTCGCCTCTACCAGGTAGGTGTCGACCTTGGTCGACACACCCCGTTCCGAAGCAGGCGTCAATCCAGCCAGCCGTCGCGCTCGCTGTGCAGGATGCGGCCGTCATAGCCGCTCAACCGCACTTCCACGCGCTGGTTGCGTGCGTTGCGGGCTTCCAGCGACCACGTCGCACCATCGCGTTCCAGCGAATGGATCTCACGCAGGCCCTGCGCCTGTGCCTTGGCCAGCACCTGTTCGGTGCCCAGCAGCGCGCGGCTGTCGTGCTCGTCGAAGATTTCGCCGGTCTTCGGGTCAACGTAGACCTCGCTGAAGCGGCCGTCGGCGCGGCTGACATCGGCTTCCCACAGGCCATCATCACGCTCGATCTCGTGGATCTGGGTGTAGCCGGCCTTGCGCAGGGTCTGTTCGACCTGGGCCATGCCCAGCGGCGCGGCCTGTGCGGCGGGAACGATCGCAAGGGCGACGACAGTGGCGAGGGTGAGTGACTTCAACATGGGGGTTTTCCTGTTCGGGGCCGGACCATCCCGGCAACGCCACGATGCAGGGCGCGGTTAACAGCCGCTTAGCCGGCGCTGTTAGCCAATGGTTAGTCGCAGGCGGCACACTCGCGCCATCCCCTGCTGATGTCGCAATCAACCGTGCCGTTCCTGTCCTCCCTTTCATTGCTGCTGGCCCTGGCCAGTGCCCCCACCGCCGCCGGTCCCGCACAGGACCCGGCGCAGCAGGTGGCGCGCCGCGCCGTGCAGCAGGGCCGTTATGTGCCGCTGGAAAGCGTGGTGCGCGATGCGCTCAAGCGTCACCCGGGCCAGTTGCTGGAAGTGGAACTGGACGATGGCGTGTACGAAGTGGAGATCCTGCGCGCCGACGGCGTGGTGGTGGAGCTGGACTATGATGCGCGCAACGGCAGGCTGCTGAAGACGGAGCTGGACGACTGATGCGCATCCTGTTGGCCGAAGACGATGCGGCGTTGGCACAGCGCCTGCAGCCCCTGCTGGAACAGGCCGGCTACGTGGTGGACGTGGTGGCCGATGGCCGCCAGGCCGAAGAGATCGGCCAGGTGGAAGACCTGCAGGCGGCCATCGTCGATCTGGGCCTGCCGGGGCTGGATGGCCTGAGCGTGATCGAGCGCTGGCGCGGCAACGGCCGCGACTTTCCGGTGCTGGTGTTGACCGCACGCGGGCGCTGGCACGACAAGCTGGCCGGCTTCGATGCCGGCGCCGACGACTACCTGACCAAACCTTTCCAGGCCGACGAACTGGTGCTGCGCCTGCGCGCACTGATCCGCCGCAGCCACGGCCATGCCAGTCCACGGTTGCAGTGCGGGCCGTTGCAGCTGGATGTCAACGCCGGTCGGTTTGAACTGGACAGCCAGGCGCTGGCACTGAGCCCGCAGGAATTCCGCCTGCTCAGCTATTTCATTCACCACAGTGGCCAGGTGATCGGCCGCGACCGCCTGGGCGAGCACGTGTTCGACGGCGGCCACGACCCGGATTCCAACGCGCTGGATGTGCTGCTGGGGCGTGTGCGCCGCAAGCTCGGTGCGGATCTCATCCAGACCGTGCGCGGCCAGGGCTGGCGGCTGGCGGCGCCGTGAGCCGGCAACCGTCGCTGCGGCGCCGCCTGCTGCTGGCCGGTGGCGTGGGCCTGTTGCTGGTTTCCGTACTGGCCAGCGCGCTGCTGGGCGAGCTGTTCAAGCGCAGCGCGCGCGACCGCCTGGACAACGAGCTGCAGCAGGACATGCTGACCCTGCTGGCGCAGGCCGAGATCGATGCCGACGGCCAACTGCAGCTGCGCCAGGAACCCAACGATGCGCGCTTCCAGCGCGTGTTCTCCGGCGCGTACTGGCAGATCGCCGATGGCAGCGGCAAGGTGCTGCTGCAGTCACGTTCGCTGTGGGACGAGACGCTGCCGGTGGACGCCAGCGGCGCGGCCGAGCGCAACCTGCCCGGCCCACTGCAGCAATCACTGCGCGCGCGCGTGCAGCCGGTGCGCCTGCCACGTGCCAACCAGCCCTATGTGGCCGTGGTCGCCACCGACCGCAGCGCATTGGATGCCGATGTCGCCGCCTTCCGCCAACGCAGCGCAATGGCGTTGGCCGTGCTAGTGGCGGCGTGGCTGGCGGTACTGGCCAGCCAGGTGCATTTCGGTCTGCGGCCCTTGCAGCGTCTCGGTGCGCAGCTGGAACGCGTGCGCCGTGGTGATGCGCAGCGCATCGACACCGAAGGGCTGGGGGCGGAAGTCGCGCCGCTGGGCGAAGAACTCAACGCGCTGCTTGATCATCAGCAGCGCATGGTGGCGCGCGCGCGCACCAGTGCGCAGGATCTGGCGCACGCATTGAAAACACCGCTGAGCGTGCTGGCCACCGAGGCCGATGGTGAGGGCCGCGACTGGCGTGGCACGTTGCGTGAGCAAGGCGCGCGCATGCAGGCCAGCGTGGATCGCTACCTGGCCGTCGGGCTGGCCGCCGACCACCGCGAACGCACGCCGGTGGCGCCGGTCGCGCAGGCGCTGTGCCGGTTGATGGCCCGCGTGCATGGCGAGCGTGCGCTGCGGTTCAATGTAGAAGCGGTTGGCGCTGGCCTGCAGTTCGCTGGAGCCAGTGCGGATCTGGAAGAGATGCTGGGCAATCTGCTGGACAACGCGTGCAAGTGGGCGCGGCAGCAGGTGGATGTTACGGCGGGCATGGAAGCCGGGCAGCTGCGCCTCGACGTGCGCGACGATGGCCCTGGGTTGGCGGCGGAAGCGCTGGCGCAGGTGACCCAGCGCGGTGTGCGGCTGGACGAACGCGCAGGCAGCAGCGGCTTGGGGCTGGCCATCGCGGGCGATATTGCCGCCAGCTATGGCGGGCGTTTGGCGTTGGAGAACGCGCAGCCAGGATTGCGCGCGACAGTGTGGTTGCCGGTGGGGTGACGCGCCGCTGCGCTCGCCGGATCACGCGCCTCCCGGTAGGTGTCGACCTTGGTCGACACGCATCAAGAGCGCCGACCAAGGTCGGCGTCTACCAAGGCAGGGCCGCGCCCGGGGAGCGGCCCGGTAGGTGTCGACCTTGGTCGACACGCATCAAGAGCGCCGACCAAGGTCGGCGTCTACCAAAGCAGGGCCGCGCCCGGGGAGCGGCCCGGTAGGTGTCGACCTTGGTCGACACACATCAAGAGCGCCGACCAAGGTCGGCGTCTACCAAAGCAGGGCCGCGCCCGGGGAGCGGCCCGGTAGGTGTCGACCTTGGTCGACACGCATCAAGAGCGCCAACCAAGGTCGGCGTCTACCAGGGCAGATGTTCGACCTGCGTCAGCGGTGGTGCATCCACCAGCAATCAATCGCGTCCAGCACGATGTGGATGATCAAGCCGATGCCGAACAGGCGTGTTTTCTTCGGCACGCACAGCCCCGCGTACACGGCAATCGCCGGTGCGGTGTGCAGCGGGTGGAAGCCGATGCTGCAGCGGTTGGGCGCATAGATCGGGTCGGCCAGCAGATGGTCCAGATCGATGATCCAACCCAGCAGCAGCAACAGCCACGTCGAGGCGAAGCGCTTGCGCCAGAACAGCCATGCCAGCAGGGCTGGCACGGCGGCATGCAGGAACAGGTGGAAGATCGCGCGGGCGCTCATCGCAGCCGGTAGCGCCGGGCCATGCCCGGCGTTCCCGTAGACATCAGACCAGCGGTTCGTCGGACAGGTAGGTGTAGCCGGTCAGGCCCGCTTCCAGCGCTTCGGATAGTTCCTGCGCGCGCTCCGGCGACAGGTCGGCCGAGGCCACGCGTTCGGCATAGGCCGCACGCAGGTCATCCAGCTTGTAGCCCACGTAGTCCAGCATCACGTCGGTGGTATCGCCGCGGCGCTGCTGGGTGATGGCGTAGCCATCGGCATCGGCCAGCACTTCCACCGCGTCGGTATCGCCGAACAGGTTGTGGATGTCGCCCAGGATTTCCTGGTAGGCGCCAACCATGAAGAAGCCGATGCGGTAGCTCTCGCCATGCTTCATCGCGTGCAGCGGCAGCGAGCTGTCCAGGCTTTCGTTCTCGACATAGGTCTTGACCATGCCATCGGAATCGCAGGTCATGTCGGCGATGATGCCGCGACGGTCCGGCGTCTCGTTCAGGCGCTCGATCGGCACGATCGGGAACACCTGGTCGATCGCCCACGCATCGGGAATCGATTCGAACACGCTGAAGTTGACGAAGTACTTGTCGACCAGGCGCTCGTTCAGTTCATCCAGCGCCGGGCGATGGCTCTTTTCGTCGTAGCTCAGGCGCGCACGCACACCGTGGGCAATGGCGTAGAACAGATCGTCGATGCGCGCACGCTGCGGCAGGTCGATCTGGCCCAGCGCGTAGCTGGACAGGCCTTCGGCATGGAAATGCTGGGCTTCCTGGAACAGTTCCACCGCCGGGCGCACGTCCAGTTCCTCGTGGATCTCGCGCAGGTGGCGGATCGAGGCCGGCTCGTCGTCGTGCTGGTCCGGCACGCGGCCTTCCTGCGCCTGTTCCACTTCAGACACGTTGGCGATCAGCACCGCGTGGTGCGCGGTCATCGCGCGGCCGCACTCGGTGACGATGCGCGGCGGGGTCAAGCCGTGTTCTTCGCAGGCATTGGCCAGCGGCTGCACGATGTTGCTGGCATACGAATGCAGCCCGTAGTTGATCGAGCAGAAGCTGCGCGAACGGGTGCCTTCGTAATCCACGCCCAGGCCGCCGCCCACGTCCACGTGGGTGATCTTCGCGCCCAGCTGTGACAGTTCGACGAAGTAGCGGGTGGCTTCGCGCATGCCGTTGGCGATGTCGCGCACGTTGGAGATCTGCGAGCCCATGTGGAAATGCAGCAGGCTCAGGCAGTCGGCGTACTCGGTATCGCGCAGCGACTTCCACAGGTCCAGCAGCTGGCGCGGGGACAGGCCGAACTTGGCCTTGTCGCCACCGCTGTTCTGCCACTTGCCGGCGCCCAGCGAGGCCAGGCGCATGCGCACGCCCAGGCCCGGCTTCACGTCCAGCGCCTTGGACTCTTCCAGCACCAGCTTCAGCTCGGACGGCTTCTCGATGACGATGAAGGTCTGCAGGCCCAGCTTGCGGCCGATCAGGGCCAGGCGGATGTACTCGCGGTCCTTGTAGCCGTTGCAGACGATCAGGCCACCGGGGCGCGACAGCGCCAGCACGGCCATCAGTTCCGGCTTGCTGCCCGCTTCCAGGCCAAAGCCTTCGCCATGGTGGCTGGCCAAAGTGCCGGCCACACCGCGGTGCTGGTTCACCTTGATCGGGTAGACGGCGGTGTAGCCGCCGGCGTAATCCCAATCGGCGCGGGCCTGGGTGAAGGCCGCCTGCAGCTTGCCCAGGCGCTGGCCCAGGATGTCCGGGAAGCGCACCAGCAGCGGCAGCTTGGCGCCAGCTGCGCGCGCAGCGTCCACCACCTTGGGCAGCGACACCACCGGGCCATCTGCCCCGGTCGGTCTCACTACCATGTGCCCGGCCTGATCCACGTCGAAGTAACCGTCCGCCCAATGCGGGATCGAGTAGGTCTTGCGGGCTTGGTCGAGGGACCAATCGGTCATTGCAGTCGGCCTTGTGGCAAATAAAAGGGGGGGCATGATAACGCCTATATGCCCACAGGTTCGTTATCATGCGCGCCCGCGCCCGTGGCAGGTTCCAACCTGAACGGGCCGATCCGTCCGGATGTGGCATCTGTGCCACGCGGCCCCGCCCGCCAGCCCGGCTTCACCCCTCCGAACAGGACTGTTTTCCCATGACTGACAGCAACAACTGGTACATCGAACACTTCGAGCGCACTGGCTCGGCCATCGGCTACCGCATCACCGGCAAGCTGGACGAGGTGCAGTCGCCGTTCCAGAAGATCGAGATCTTCCAGACCACCGACTGGGGCAACCTGATGACCATCGACGGGGCCATCATGCTGACCAGCAAGGACAACTTCTTCTACCACGAGATGATCAGCCACCCGGTGCTGTTTACCCATGCCGCGCCCAAGCGCGTGGTGATCATCGGTGGCGGCGACTGCGGCACCCTGCGCGAAGTGCTCAAGCACAAGGGCGTGGAGAGCGTGACCCAGTGCGACATCGACGAGCAGGTCACGGTGATGGCGCGCAAGCACTTCCCGGAACTGTGCGATTCCAACAACGACCCGCGCGCCGAACTGATGTTCGACGACGGCGTGGCCTATATGGCCAACTGCCCGGCCGGCAGCGTGGACGTGGTGATCGTCGATTCGACCGACCCGGTCGGCCCGGGCGAAGGCCTGTTCAACAAGGCCTTCTACGAGAGCTGCTTCAAGGCCCTGAAGGACGACGGCATCCTGGTGCAGCAGTCCGAATCGCCGCTGATGCAGCTGGAGCTGATCAACGAAATGCGCACCGAGATGGGCAAGGCCGGCTTCGGTTCGTTCAAGACCCTGCCGTTCCCGCAGCCGTGCTACCCCACCGGCTGGTGGAGCGTGACCCTGGCGCGCAAGGGCGACAGCAGCTTCGACTTCCGCCAGGCCGATTCGGCTGCCAAGTCCTTCGACACGCTGTACTACACCGCCGCGCTGCACACCGGCGTGCTGGTAACCCCGCCGTTCGTGAAGGCCGCGCTGAAGGGTTGATCGGAAAGTGTGCCGACCAACGGTCGGCACCTACCAAGGTCGAAGCGTGCCAACCAAGGTTGGCACCTACCGGGGTTGAGGTGTGCCGACCAAAGGTCGGCACCCACCCAACAAAAAACCCGCGCTGGCAGCAGCGCGGGTTTTTCGTTTTCCGGTAGCGCCGGGCCATGCCCGGCGGCCGTTCGGTCAGATCGCCCAGATGCCAGCGATCACCGCCACCACCAGGCCCCACTTGATGACCTGGTAGGCCACCACGCTGCGCTCGCGCAGCGCCTTGGCCTTCAGCCGCACCTTGTACACGCCACCGAAGGCCTTGTTGACGCCACCGGTCGGGTCACCCGGCAGGTTCGGCGATGCGCCGCCGGCCAGCAGCGTAGCGGCCACCGCACGGTTGAACAGGCCCGGCAGGCCGAAGCGCAGCGGACGGGCGATGTCGCAGAACAGGATCACGCGGTCCTGCTGGGTTTCGTTGTGCGCGTGGTGGATGTAGGTCTCGTCGAACATCATCCATTCGCCATCGCGCCAGCTCTTCTTCACGCCGTCCACAACGATGTAGCAGCCATCGTCATTGGGCGTGGTCAGGCCCAGGTGCAGGCGCAGCGAACCGGCGAACGGGTCGCGGTGCGGCCGCAGTTCGCTGCCCGGCGGCAGCTGCGCGAACATCGCCGCGCGCACATCCGGAATCGACTCGATCAACGCCACGGTCTTCGGGCACATCGTCTTGGCCGACGGGTGCGAGGGGCCGTACCACTTCAGGTAGAAGCGCTTCCAGCCACGGCGGAAGAACGAATTGAAGCCGGCATCGTTGAAGCTGCTGGAGGCGGCGATCTTCTGCGCATCGCGCAACGCCAGCGCTTCATCGCGGATCACCTGCCAGTTCTGCCGCAGCGGCTCCAGCTGCGGGAATTCCTTGCCCGGGTCGAGGAACGGCGTGGTCGGCACCTTGGAAAACATGTACATGACCACGTTGATCGGGGCCATGAAGCTGGAGTGGTCCAGCAGCTGCCGCGACCAACGCGCGCGCACCTTGCCGCGGAAGTGGATGTACAGCACGCAGGCCACGAACAGCGCTGCAAGTACGATTTTGATGATCAAAACACTTTCCTCCAGCACGTGCCGGACAGGGAAACAGGGCGATGCGGCCGCAGGGCCGGCACCAAGGGGGAAACGCGGCAGGGGACGGGGACGTGCCGGGTGGGGGCGGCCGCCGATGTCGCGGGTTAACAGCTTATGGTCGGCAGGCCGTGCGCCGGGGTCAAGCAAGGCGTGCGTGGCGTTCAGCGCTGCGTTGCCCGCCGCGCAACACCGCATTGCAACCCATTGATAACAAATGTCTTTTCAGAAACTGAGACACAATTGTCCGAAAAAGCGCGACGAACTGTTCCAGCCACGGCGCCGACATTTCTCCGACAAATCGTGGAATAGCAAACTCCCCGGTACTAAAATTTGCTTAACGAAAGTTTAGCTGTTTCCCCTAGTCGTACCGGTTCGCTTGACGCTTCAGCGCCACCCACCGGGTCGTCCGAGACCCCAACATGATCCCCTCTGCCTCCCCCTCCCCCGCCTGCGGCGATGACGCCGTGGCCCCGCTGCTGCTCAAGCGCGGCGAACGCTTCCTGGCCCCCGATGTCTACCGCACCTGCCTTGATGGCCGGCCGGCCGTGGTCAAGGACTACTCCCGTTACCGCGGCACCCCGGTGTCGCCCATCGCCCGGCTGATGGTGCGCCGCGAAGCGCGCATGCTGGAACGCCTGGGTGGCTGGAAGCACGCCCCCGCACTGCTGGGCACACTGGGCGGGCTGGCGCTGGGCATGGAGTTCATTCCCGGGCAGACGCTCAGCACGGCGCAGGCCGTGGGCAATGAAGTGTTCGAACAGCTGCAGCACGCGATCACCCGCCTGCATGCCGCCGGCATCACCCACAACGACCTGCATGGCACCAACGTGGTGGTCAGCGCCGGCGTGCCGGTGCTGCTGGACTTCACCTCGGCCTGGCGCGTACCGCGCTGGCTGCGCCGCAACCCGCTGAGCCGGCAGCTGAGCCGCAGCGACATGAAGAACCTGCTGAAGATGCGCCAGCGCATGACCGGGCAAGCGCCGAGTGCCGCGCAGGCCGCACTGGTGGCCGACCCGGGCTGGGTGGCAGCGGTGCGCCAGGGCTGGAAGCGTTTCTACAAGTGGGCCAAGCGGCGGTAATCACCGCCCCGCTTCACCTGCTTCACCGGTAGGGGTCGAGCTTGCCCGACCGCTTTACCCGCTTTACCGGTAGAGGTCGAGCTTGCTCGACCGCTTCACCCGCTTTACCGGTAGAGGTCGAGCTTGCTCGACCGCTCTTCGTTCCGGCGAGGCAAAACCCCGCCGGTCACATCACTTCAGCGGCTTACAGCGCGTCCGCGTCCAGCTCACCGGTACGAATACGCACCACGCTGCCCAGGTCGTACACGAACACCTTGCCGTCGCCGATCTTGCCGGTGCCGGCCGCCTTCACGATGGCTTCCACCACCAGCTCCACCTGGTCGTCGGTCACCGCCACTTCCAGCTTTACCTTCGGCAGGAAATCGACCACGTACTCGGCACCGCGGTACAGCTCGGTATGGCCCTTCTGGCGACCGAAGCCTTTCACTTCCGTCACCGTGATCCCGGTAACCCCGCGCTCGGCCAGCGCTTCGCGCACGTCGTCGAGCTTGAACGGCTTGATCACCGCCATGACCATCTTCATCGTCTATCTCCTGTCTTCCGGCGTGGAGGATAGCGCCTGAACGTGGCCGATGCGAAACCGCTTCGGCCTGTCCGGGCACTGGGCGCCAGCAGTATCCTTGTGCCTGAACGGCCTGCCTGCGCCAGACGCGCCGGCGTTACCCCACGGAGCACCCCATGATCGACCTGAACCAAATCGATGACCTCGCCCGTCGCCTCAGCGACCTGGTGCCGCCGGGCCTGCGCGAATCGCGCGAGGAACTGCAGGCCACCTTCAAGAGCGCGCTGCAGGCAGGGCTGGCCAAGCTGGACCTGGTGACACGCGAAGAGTTTGAAGTGCAGCGTGCGGTGCTGCTGAAGACCCGCGAGAAGCTGGATGCGCTGGAAACAGCGGTGCGCGAGCTGGAAGGTCGCGGCAAGGCAGAATAAAAAAAGGAGGCGCACCGCGCCTCCCACTACAGAGTATTTCCCGGATGGGGCCTTGCAGCAAGGCCCACCGGGCGCCCTAGACTCGCCAGCCTGTCGATCCGGCAGGACAGTAGGGGCAGTGCCGATGGCACAGGACACCGAATGGACACCCGTTTCGCATGACACCTGCGACCAGGTTGCCGGGCCGTTCTATCACGGCACCCGCGCTGACCTTACGGTGGGCGAGCTGCTGAGCGCGGGATTCCGCTCCAACTATCGCGACAGTGTGGTGATGAACCACATCTACTTCACCACGATTGCCAAGGGCGCTGGGTTGGCTGCAGAGATGGCCAAGGGTGAAGGGCGACCGCGTGTGTATGTGGTGGAGCCGACCGGGCCGTTTGAAGACGATCCGAATGTCACCAACAAGAAGTTTCCCGGGAACCCGACGCGGTCGTATCGGAGTGCGGAGCCGTTGCGGGTTGTTGGGGAGATTACGGAGTGGGAAGCCTACGATGCGGAGTTCGTTCGGCAGTTGAGAGCGTTTGTTGCTTCGGGGAGTGGGGAGATCATCAATTGATCAAGGCTATCACGCTGACTCAACAGATCAGCATCTGCCAATAGGTGCACCTGTGCGGGTTGATGAGCATCTCTCCGGCGACTGACCGAAACCATCACGAGCGAATGACCTAAACGAATACGTATCGCCAGGCTCTGCGCATCAATCAACTTTCTCTAGTAGCGCATCCTCCGAACTTGGGCTCACTGACGTATTAGTGCCTGACATTCACCAACCGCGGACTGAAGCCAGCAGTGCTAAGCCCTGTCTGGTGAAGTCAACTTAACGACTGGATATGCCCTATATGCTCCACCTCCCTCATAACTTGAGAACAGCACCTCGTCCCCAGCTTGAAGAGGCTCCGGACCGTAGCAGCTATCAACGTGGAAGAACACATCATCGCCATTTGTGCGAATGAATCCATACTTGTTGTAATCGATTCGCTTGACTACTCCCATCATCCGGGGAGACGAGTTGTAATAAAGGTCACCACAGCTTTGTACCAATTGGTCCGCAGTCGGCCGGGCCTGAGGATCCTTCTGCATGCAGCTAAGCGCTAATTCCAGCACCTTTTTTGACAAGGGAGAAAACTGGGGGTTCCTTGAAAGGAATCCAGGTACAGGAGGGGGCTCCGCCGCCAAAATACTCTTCACTGCGCGAAGCCCCGTTCCAAAGGGAGGGGAGCCGGTCAGCAAATGGAACATCATCGCGCCTATTGACCAGATATCGGCGGGATATGAAACACTCTCCGGCGAGTCGATAGCCTCAGGTGCCATGTAAGGAAGTGCACCAACGGCAGTTTGGGACATCGACAAGCTTGTGTCTCCACCGGCTACAGCCTCGTCGATTTCCTCCTGGGCGAGTTTCGCGATACCGAAGTCAGTTACCTTCACTGCAGCAAGGCTGTAGTCGCCAACCACCATCACATTAGAGGGCTTCAAATCGCGATGTACCACGCCTGCGTGGTGGGCCGCCGCAACACCCTTCGCAAGATGATGAAAAACACGAGCTGCCAAATAGGGGTCCAAGAACGGCGTTCTACGAAGCAGCGCCTTGGACAAATCCTCTCCATCCACTAACTCCTCAATCAAGAACCGGTCTTCCCCTTCACGAACATAGTCCAACGTCTTTGCCACACTCGGGTGGTTGACCCGAGCAGCCACAATTGCGCTTCGGCGAAACCTCTTCGTTGAAGATCGATTCTTTGGCGTCTTAAGCGCTACTACTCGTTCCATCAGATTATCGTACGCTTCATATACGTACTGCATTCCCCCCTCGTCGATGTAGCGGACAACTTGGTAACGGCCACCAACCAACTGTCCAACTGCCAACGTTCCGCTCATAGAACAACCTCCGGCGAGGAAAGATCAAAAGTTACGTATCGGCGACGGTTCCCCATTACTGGCCCGCCCAAGGCAATTACACAGGAACCAGGAAGGACCTGTCCCACGTAGGGGACCTTGTTATTGACAGACACATCTCCGTCCAAAGCCTGCACTACAAAATCAAGTCCGTCATAGTGAATCTTGATTCCGCCCATCTCTGGCAAACTCGCCACAACAGTCCGATTTCCTGCATTGAGGTAGGACGGGGCCTGCTGATAGACAAGAAGACCCTGATGACGATTCAACAGCAGATGGCGAGAGAATAGATACGCCACTGCCTCCATGCTTGGCCGCTCGGAAGGATCCTGTGAAAGGCACTGCGCAACAATATCTTTCACATCAGCCGCAAGCTCCGCAAAGATCGCGTCAAGAAATCCTGCCGGAGGCGGAAGCGGTGGAACCGCCGTCATCTCCTGAGGCAACCCCCGTGCTGCCAGAAAGACCGCTGTTGCACCGAACGCGTAGACATCAACCATTGTCGTGAAATCTGCAACGTCACGGTACAGCTCCGGGGCAGCGAAGCCCCTGGTGCCCACGAAACCCATGGTAGAGGCTTCATCGCCCGCGCTCCTAGCGAGGCCAAAGTCAAATATCTTTATGAGACCTTCGCCGTCCAACTTCATGTTGTTGGGCTTGATATCCCGATGAATTATGTTCTCAGCGTGGATGTCCCTGATACCGGCTGCGATTTGCCACAACTGCCTCATCAACTGGTAGGAATCGATTGCCAACGTGGCTTCATGCATGAGGTCATCGCCACCTAAGAACTCTTGCACGACGGCAACTGCGTCGTTGTCGAGTTGAAGAAGGTCATAGACTTGCACAACATGCTTAGACCGAAGCTTCAACAACGCTCGTACTTCGTCCAGCATGCGACGCTGCTCTACGCCACTCCGCACAATCTTCACGGCGACAGGTCGACTTAGCACTTCGTCTCGACATGGATACACATCCCCCATGCCTCCCTTGAGGGCATCTCCCAAGACGGTGTACCGCGGTCCAAATTCCATTTCACTGTTCCTTGTCTGAGAACCGAATTTGTACTTGGGGAACCTTGACTTCTTCCTTGCTCTTCGCCTTTCCTTTCGGTTTCGCCTTCCTCTTCCGCTTCCCTTCGACAAGGGGAGGCGCACTTAAAGCCTGATCCTCAGATTTGTCACTGGAAGGCCTTTCGGGGGGATCCGGGAGATGGGCGGCCCCGCCCTCTGAATAGGTAAAATTTCTTCTCGGACTGGGGATCTTCCCCAAATCCAGGATACGCACTTCGCCGAACGCGTCCCAAACGTCAAGACAAGAGCTACTCGTTGGCGCGTCATCGGCAAGAGCCTCGCTATCGAAAGGAATGGCAATAGCCGTGGCGTTATCTGGACCGCCACACCACCGCGAAAGCTCGATGAGCCTTCTTACACAGGCGCCGAAGTCACCAGCATGGCGGACCACAAGCTCAAGAATGCCACTCGCATTCTCCAAAAAATGCACTCCGTCTGTAGTCAACAAGGCCATGCCGTGCTGTTCTGGAGTAACAGCATGGATAGTGACTTCGAGCGAACTACCTATTCCTATGTACTGAAGCAACTTTGACTGCTCCGCCCCCCCCCTTGGCCTTCCAAGCTGACCAGCAATGGTGTCGTCCCTCGATAGCTGCACTAAAGCGTCTTCCATCACATAGATGCGACTGTCACCAACACTTGCCCAGTAGCCCCCTCCGCCTTCTAACAACAAGAGAGCCGAAAGCGTTGTGCCGCCATTGGACGTGTACTCTCGGCAGACGGAATCATTCGCCGAGTAGATCGCGCTTTCAAGCCAAAACTCAGCTGGCAGCCCCTCCTGCGCTTGATAGAACACGTCTGCTAGAAGCGACGCGAGGCCGATGGAGGCGCAGACGTGCCCATCCCGCATCCCCCCGATTCCGTCGGCGACAGCAGCAACGACAAAAACTCGGCCATCAGCGTCACGCCCCCGCGCGATGGCGGCGCGGTCCTCGTTCTGCTTTCGTACCAAGCCAGTTTCGCTGCCGATTGCTGCCGAAAAGGGGAGAACACGCCGCGCACCAGTCGTAGGAGATCTGCGGAGGAACCATTCCACCAACTGTCGCTGTGCCAAAGGTGTTCTATCTGTCATGAATGCTTCATCGCTGCCACTGGACCTGATGTAGAGGATACGTCAGGGCCCTGCGCCCTGACGCATAGCTGGCGTCTAAATTTTTTTGTACACCTTGGAACATCTCCATTTCGTTCCAAAATCCATTCTAAAACGCTACTCTCACAACGTCTAATAGATTTTTAAGAAAAATTGAAGTCATCCGCTATGCGCGTGTTAGCTCAGCAGGTCTATCCTCGGAAGCCCAATGGGGCAGGCTCGCCAGGGATGGATGTAGCAAGATTTACCACGCAAAGCGCTCTGTCCGTCGGGTTGCCATCTGCCCACAGCTCCAGGCGGCATTCGAGTGCCTGCATGCTGGGATGCACTAGTTGTGTCCCGCCTAGATCGCATAGCTCAATCACTACGCGGTGAGCGCCAAATAGACGGTATCGCATTCGCACAGCAAAAGGACACCAGGTTTGGCCGCAGAATTGCTCTTGCGAGTGAAAAGGAAGAGTGCATTTGTAGCCTGCGGGTTGAAGAAGGACTCAGTATCGAGCAACCTGCCAAGCGCCTATCCATGAATAGAAGCCGCGTCTATCGTGACCTGCAATCGCCCCCGCTGCTGCTTGAACACGAGAACCGCAAAACCAGGGCGATCTGGATAATAAGAATAATAACTACGACATCGATTGACCAGCGCCTTAAATTCGAACCGCGAGCCCCCAGCACTCAGAGATCCAGATCGAATCACACCCATCCACTCATATTGTCACGAGCCTTAGCCCATGAAAATTGATGCAGCCAGCCCAATTGAAGAACGCTTCGCAGAAATCGCAAAATTAGCCCTTGGACTTTCACTCAGCGAATACAAAATAAAAAACGACAACCGAGTGATATTCGGCTACTCAATCAATAAAGAATTGAATTCATTCAGCCCATTATTTGGAAATCCACCTGACGAGCTGACGGACCAGATGAACCAAAGGTACAGCAGCGCAGTAGCGGGTTACAGAGTAAGAGTGCAAGACTTCTTCAACACGCCGGACTTGAATGCAGACGTGCTATTGCTTTCAACCGAGTTAAGTTCATGCGCCGAACGAGACTTTGACTCCATCCTACTACATGAGATCTGCCACTTGGTGATTGACTCAGGCTCAAAACCCCTATGCAAATTCAATATGGACAGCAGCATGCGCAGCCATGGTGAGCGGCTTCACAAAAAAACAGATCAAAATAATGTTAACCGCACGAAACACGACCTAAATTTCTGCGTATTGCTCGCAACGGCTGCCACTGAGTACACACGGAACGTAAGGCCGAACTTCACTCGGTCGGAGTTGATCAATTCCGCCATGCGCTACGATATTCGCGCGAATTTGAGCAAAGAACTGCGCCTCTGATCCATTTATTACCAAAGAAGGGGTCGCAATGCCTGTCGCGGCTTCGCAGTAGAGCATCCGCCCCCATTGTCGCAATTACCACACCAACAACGTTCTGGCGCAGGAATCTGAAGGATCTGTTCCAGAGTCCCCGGAAGCCCTGCCCCCAAACCTCTCGCCCCGTCTCGCCCCTATGCGACAATGCCAAAAACGTCCCGGGCGTTGGCGGCATTGACCCCAACCCCTTGGCATTTCCAACAACATCAGGCAACTCTGGTAGAGCCACCGACAACGGGTGGCCGGGCGTCGAAAACCCGATTCACTAGACGTTGTTTACGCTTGCCAGCCGGCACCGCCACGCGTGGTGCCGGCTGGCAATCCGTCTGCCGGCTATGGCGGGCGGTGCGTGGGGGTCTTGTACCCGCCGGCATTAGTCTAGTGATCCGGTTTTCGAGCCACGCATCGTCCGTCACCTTTATCGGTGGCGGCTTCTGCCTGCATGCACGGAGCCAGCCATGACCACGCCGCACTCCCCTCCCCCGCGCCCCATCCAGGAAGCGCCGTCACCCAGCCCCGCCCTGGACCCCAACAGCCTTATCGCCATCCTCCACGCCATCGGCGCCGGTGCTGCGGCCGATGGCCAGCCCTGGCCCGAGCGCCATCACCTGCGTAGCCGGCAGATGCAGTTGTCCGACGCCGACTGCGCGCTCACCGGCCAGCGCATCGTGCAGGAGATCCTGCTGGCGGCCGAGCGCACGCGCCAGAACGGTGAGCCCGACCAGTACGTGGGCGACCGGGTGATGGAGGGGCTGGTGATGGCCGATATCGCGCTCACGGCATTCATCCACGAGCGCGTGCGACCACGCGAGTGATGGCGCGGTCATGGGTATTCCGTTCTGCCTGTGTGCGGGGTGATGCATGAGCAAGCACGGCCTTGCCGCTGCGGCGGTGTGCATCGTGGTGATGGGCATGGTATGGGCGGGGTGGCCCGAGCCGGCGGGCGATCAGGTGTGGGCCTACCAGAAGCTGCAGCCGGCCGATTACCGGGCGCTGCACAGTGATGCGCTCGGCTTCGTAACCGCGAAGGCCAAGGAAGGCTTTGAACTGCACACGCGCTATGCCGGGGCGACGTCCTTCGAGATCCGGTGCAAGGGTGTTCTGGTGATGGATGTGGAGAACGCCCCTTCACGCGTGCTGATCCGCATGCCCGCCGACGCTCGGTGGCGGGCGCCGGATATCGAACGCCTGCGCCTCAGCTTCGAGCGTTGGTTGGATCTACACCAGAGCCAGGGGCGGTTGCTGGTGGAGCGTGCGGGGCCATCGTGGGTTGAGTCGCGGTTTGGGCGCGTCAGTGGGGCGGTGCCTGATGAGCAGCGGTGTTTGTTGGGAGTGCCGGCCCGGCGTAGGCCGGAGGGCGCTGGCCCGATACTCCAGCAGCACGGGCAGCGGCGACATCATGGGCGATCCATACTGACGAAAACGGAGCCGTCTTCCCTCAGCCGGACGTTTACATACACATCTGGCGGAGGCATCCGATTGATCGACGCCCCCGCAGGCAGGATCTCCCAGCTGGTGATCGAGCCGCAGACCGTCTTATGAATCAACCTACGACTATCCAACCCCCGTCTGGAAAGTTCGGCAACAACCACTTCAGGAGGGTGGCGATCAAAGCCCTTGTAGGTAGTGCAGCTCTTTCCCGTCTGACCCATGGGGTACGTTGAACTCTCCGACTCTTCCCTGCACCCCAGCAGGCCCAGGCCGAGCGAGAGGAGGGTCAGTGTCCGAATGCATCGCATTGCCAGTCGCTCCTTCTTGCCGCTGCGTCGGTGTGCATTGTGGTGATTGGAACGGTGCGGGTAGGGTTGCACGAGCTGGCAAGTGCCATGGTGATCAAGCAAACACCAGACCTAGACACCATCGCAGTCACTGCCCGTCTTCACCCACCCCTCAATTTCACCCAGGGACTTCTGGATATCCGCGACTGAGCTACACATGCTTTCCGGCGCGACGTCGAAGCTGTTCCTGCCCGCTCGCTGCTTGAATGCCTCCAGTTCAGAGCGGCATTGTGCCGCAAGCTTCTTGGCATCCAACTTCGCAGCAGCCTGAACGACTGAGCCGCCTCGCGAAGCCACGTAGCACTTGTAGTCCGCTGAGAGTGCTCCGTCCATGCGAAAGCGTGAGAGTTCCAGCAAGTGCTTGGGGGCAGAGGAGCTTCTACTGCCTCCTATAAGAGCGAGCCCGAGCTCCGCACCATCGGCCCCTGCGCAGGCATAGGGGCTCTGCGAACACAGTGACCTGCTTTCCGAACTCTTATGGATGGCCAACGACGCGAGAATGGCGTGCTCTGCCATCTCAATATCCGCCGCAAGTCGCTCGGCCATTGGACGAGCCGACGCCGAGCCTGCAAGCGCGACGCATAGAACGAGGCATGGAATTAGCACTTTAGCCTTCATTGGCTTACCAGAAGCGTGGAAGAAGAGTACGCACGAGCGATGTCGGGCACGGGCGCGCAGTGCAGAGGTCCCGAGCCGTGCCCGAGGGACGAGGGACTCCTCACAAAGCAGTTTGGCCTCAGAACTTTACTCTGCTGTAAACAAGGTCCAGGTCTTCATCATGCACGACCCAGCGACCAGCATTGCCCTCCGGACACAGGTAGAACTTTCCGGCGTAATTTGACGCGCGCGACCAAGCACTTCGGGCGAACTGGGGAAACCGCCGCATGACTCGCGCGTCCGGCATCTCCGGCCTGCTTGCCAGCGTGCAGTCTTCAGGCAAAGTAAGAATCCCGCTGGTTGGACGAAAGACCAACCACGACTCATTGGTGTCCATGTCGTGCGTCTCTTGTATGTTGACAGCATCCTCAGGCAACCACTCGGGCAACCACTTCGATTCACCGACTGCCTGTCTCGAAACGGCTTGGTTTCGGTCTGCATATTGGGTGCTTGCAACTTCCGAGCAGCCAGAAAGTGCGAGTGCCAGCGTGACCATCAGGAAGAGCTTGCGAGTGTTCATTGGAGGCATGCAAGTCATCAGTAGGGGAAATTTCCACCGGGACGATAGCTCCCGCAGATCTGCGAGCAACTCCCAGCAGGGCTTATTCGTCCAGATGATCGTCCAAGGCGATTTGCCAATTGATCCGCAGCGGAGTCGGCGGCAGAATCGCCCTTGATGTTTTGATCGAACCACTCGCGCCCGTCGCTTATGCACTGAGCAGCAGCAGATCCGCCCATACCCTTCTGTGCGGCTTGGCAGTTTGCCATGCAATGGAAGTACTTATCTTCGCCACTCCATCCATTGTGAGACCCACCAACCACGTGTGTGGTTCACCATCTGGTGATAGATGTGGAAAACGCCCCCTCACACGTGCTGAACCGGATGCCCGCAGATGCACTTACGCGGGCGCCGGATATAGGGCGCCGGGAATAGAACGCCTGCGTCTCAGTTTCGAGCTCTGGTGGGACTACCACCAGAGCCAGGGCGGGTTGCTGGTGGAGAGTGCAGGAACATCGTGGATCGAAGCGCTGCTTGGGCGCTTCAATAAGTCCGTGCCTGATGAGCAGCGTTGTTTGTTGGGGACCGCGGGCCGCCGTTGGTCGTAATCCCCTCTAGCCGCTCCGCCAACGACTCCCGACGGCAGCCCGCAGAGTGCCCGTCGCACCATCGTGCGTCCTCTGTCCACCCTCCACAGACCATCAGATTGGGATCCGTCGCATTAAACGAATTGCGACGCCGTCATTGATCAGATTCGCGTCCGGCCAGAGGCTGACCTCCCCGGGTACTGGACAAACCCAGCTCCCCACGTAGCAATTCTACCGTCCAGTGACGCTGGCCCGATGCTCGACCATCAGGGGCAGCGCCGACATCATGGGCGGTCCGTACTGACGGAAACGGAGCCGTCTTCCCTCAGCCGGACGCTTACATACACATCTGGCGGAGGTATCCGATCGATCGACGCCCCCGCAGGCAGGATCTCCCAGCTGGTGATCGAGCCGCAGACCGTCTTATGAATCAACCTACGACTATCCAACCCCCGTCTGGAAAGTTCGGCAACAACCACTTCAGGAGCGTGGCGATCGAAGCCCTTGTAGGTAGTGCAGGTCTTTCCCGTCTGACCCATGGGGTACGTTGAACTCTCCACCTCACCCCTGCACCCCAGCAGGCCCAGGCCGAGCGGGAGGATGGTCAGTATCCGAATGCAGCGCATTGCCGGTCGCTCCTTCTTGCCGCTACAGTGGCGTGCATCATGGTGTTTGGAACGGTGCGGGCAGGGTTGCACGAGCGCGCAAGTGCCATGGTGATCAAGCCAACACAAGACCTAGACACCATCGCAGTCATTGCCCTCCTTCACCCACTCCGCAACTTCACGCAAAGACTTCTGGATATCCGCGACTGAGCTACACATGCTTTCCGGCGCGACGTCGAAGCTGTTCCTCCCCGCTCGCTGCTTGAATGCCTCCAGTTCAGAGCGGCATTGTGCCGCAAGCTTCTTGGCATCCAACTTCGCAGCAGCCTGAACGACTGAGCCGCCTCGCGACAGTCAAGCATCGTCCACTTCCAGAAGTTCCAGCGGAACGATTCCTCCTGTTGCAGTATTGATCCGCACGCAAACTCATTCTGCCTCTTCTTCTTCGTAGCCTTCATCTGGCGCGTCTACGTAGAACTGCTCCACCACTTCCCACCCGAACTCCTTTTCAAGTGCCTCTCGCACTAAACCAGGAATCGCAAACCATGCGGTGTTTGTGTGTGAGTCAATACCTCGCGGGTCGAACCACGAAAGAAGGTGCACAGTTTCAGCGCCGGTCATCCGACTTCTCTCGTCATTGAGAATTGCCCGACGATGTTTTTTAAGAAGTAGCCGCAATTGCTTTACTGTCGAAATCCCAAGCTGGCCAAGTTCAGCCACCACCGCTGAGAGGTCAAAGTCACCATAGTCGTGGCGGCGGCGGAAAAGACTGAGTACTACCTTCCTAATTGCGTCTGGAGTAATTTCCCCCATGTCCTTTGTCGCACGCGCACGCAACTTCTTCATCTATTCAACCTCACGTCTGCGCCAGTGTCGCCGCTAGTGAGCGGGAGATACTCCCGGCTCTTGCTGAATCAAACAGGATTTCTCTGGCTCTAGAAGAGCTGCGATGTCGTCCCGCCCGTAGGACAGATTGCTACATTTGGCTCAGTGAAATCTACCCCGCCGCAGGCCTCGGGAAATAGGTCGCAAAGGGTCTTGCACGAGTTCAGATCTCCGTTCTCGCAGGCGACTTGGAGAGCAACTCTGAGTGCGAAGATGGGCCCGATCGCTTTGGGCGGAAGCAGAAACGGTGGTTTCTTCTTATAGGTTCTCTTTCCTGAATTGCTATCGTACTGCCATCCCCACCCGGGTCGTTTCGGATCATCCTTCCATTTTTTTCCTGGATTGTTAGTCCCATCCGGCGATCTAGTCTGATTTCTTTCACCGCGACGTCCCGACATCTCACCGAGTGGATCAACGTTCAGAACGGGATCAGATTCGGAGTAGACAAATGTACTGATGCCGCCTTCCAACCCAATGGGATCACTCTGCGAGTAGCGCCCCACCCCCGGCTCATAGTCCCGCTGGTAGTTGTAGAACATGCCACTCGCAGCCGTCGCCTGCTGGCCCGGGAAGCGCAGCGCCAGTTCGAACGCCACACCATCTCCATCAGGATCATTGGCCGGCGCCTGGTCGCCAAACACCTCGCTCTTGCTGCTCCATTCCCAGATCGCCACATCCCGCACCGGGTCGATCACCACGCGCGGCGTACCCAGATGATCCGGCTGGACGTAGGCCAGCTCCGGTACGCCGGCGCTCGGCACATTGATCAACGCCACCGGATAGTTGTCCAGCCAGATCGCCTGCTGCTGCGCCTGCCCCGTGGCCGAGTAGTTGCCCACCCACTGCCCTGCCTCGTCATACAGGGTAATCTGAGCCGCACCACCGGCCGGGGTACGCAGCACGCGCTCACCGCGATGGTTGTAGGCGTAGCTCTCCAATGTGGCGTTGCCCTGCTTCACTGCGTTCATGCGGTTGGCATCGTTGTAGGTGAAAGCCTTGCTGCCAATGCTGGTGGTGTTGCCCGATGCGTCGTGATTCCGCACCTCGCCATCCACCGCAGTCAGCCGGTGGCTGGTGGCCGGATAGGTGTAATTGGCGGTTCCTGCCGAAGTGGTCAGCGAGATGCGGTTGCCGGTTGCGTCGTAGCCGTAGGTTTCAATCGGCGTGCCGGTCGTACCGTCCTGGGTCTGGGTCAGGCGGCCGAGCGCGTCATAGGCGTACTTGGCCAGCACTTCGGACCCTGCTCCATTCTTCAGCTCGATGATCGAACCGACCGGATCATAGCCATAGCTCAGCGATAGCCCGCCTGTTGCCGGGTCATGCACGGCCTGCTGGCGGTAGTCCAGGTCCAGTGGCCGCTGCAATTGACGGCCGTTGCCGTAGGTCCACCCTGACGCCGGGCCGAAGGCCGCGTAGGTCACGTTGTTCACCACGATCTGCCGCGACTGCCCAGGGCGGGTCAGGCCGATCTCACTGACGCGCCCCTGGGTATCTCGCACGTAGTCGGCCACGCTGCCGTCCGGGTAGGTCAACGCGGTCAGGCGGCCGGACTTGCTGTAGGCATAACGCAGCATGCTGACGACGCCGTTGACGGTCTGCACCTTGCGGGTGACCTGGCCGAAGCGGTCATGGCAGTACTGGGTGCTGCCATTCGCGTGCAACACCTGCCCCAGGCGCCCCTTGGCAAAGCGCTCGTCGGCGGCGCAGGCAGCCGGTGCCACGTCATAGCTATAGCCCACATCCAGATTGGGGTCTGGGTAGGCGATGCCGATCAGGCGGTTGAGCGCGTCGTAGCTGTAGGTAGCGGTGATGCCCCGCGCATCGGTGGCGGTCTTGCGGTTGCCAGCCAAATCAACGGTGAAGCTGCTGGCGCCACTGTCCGGACTGACCTGTCCAGTCAGATCACCGAAACCGTTATAGGCATAGGTGGTGTGCAGGCCCTTCGGGTCGGTCACCTGGGTGACCTGGTCCAGCGCGTTGTACTGGCTGCGGATTTCCGCAGCAACACCTCCCACGTCCTGCAGGGTCCGAGCCAGCCGGTTCAGGGGATCGTACTGCTGGCTGGAGACGCGCTGCAGGGCGTCGGTTACCGTCTGCGGGTTGCCGTTGGCATCGTAGGTGAAGCTGGTGGCGTGGTTGCCGGCGTCCTTCAGCGCCGTAAGCTGGCCAATCGTGTTGAAGGTGCGTGCTAGGGTGCGGCGCAGGGTGCCACCCGCATCGAGGGTGTCCTCCTTCAGGCGATTGCCGGCATTGTCCAGCGTGTAGTGGATGGTGTTTCCGGCGTTGTCCTCAATGTCGGTAAGTCGCTGTGCCGCGTCATACACGTAAGTCACGCTGCCGCCATCGGGCTCGGTGATCTGCTGCACCTGACCGGTGGGCCAGTAGCTGATCTGGGTGGATCGATCCTCGGCGGTGGTGGCTCCGCGTACGGTCACCGAGGCGGGCCAGCCACGAGCGTGGTAGGCGTAGTCGGTGACGACGCCATTGGCATCCTTCACCGACAACGGTCGCCCGTAGGCGTCGTAGGCCAACGTCTCCACCGTCTGACCGAGTGCATTGGTGACACTGCGCAGGTCGCCCTTGCGATAGGTACAGGCCCCATTGGTCGCGCATCCTGCGTCGTCTGCGGCGTAGTAGGCATAGGTGCTGACGTCGGCCACGTCGGTGCGTGCGCCGTCCACGCTCTTCAGCAGCCCCTCCACGGGGCAACTACCCGCTGCGGCCACGTCCGCGGCCTCGCAATAGGTATACGTGGCCGTACGCGTCTGCCCGGACGCCAGGTCCTTCAGGGTCACGCTCACCGGTTGTCGGCGCGAGTTGTAGGCGGTGCGCGTCTCACGCTGAGCGATAGTCGTAGCCAGCACCGCGTTGGTCACACTGTCGCGCGTGGTCTGCACAACACGCTGTTCAGGCAGGCCCACCGCATCGGTGATGGTATGGGTGTTGACCGGTCGGCCCGTCACCGCGTCGACGCCTTCGCTGTAAGTGTGCTTGGTCTGGACGCCGCGCCGGTCCGTATAGGTATCCAGACGCCGGCGGAAATCGACCGCGCCGTCATAGTAGGTGCGGCTGATCGAACCCTGGGCATCGGTCGTGCCCGACACCTTGCGGGGAGGCGCGCTGTCGCCACCGGGTGTCAGCGTGTAATCGGTCTGATGGCCCAATGCATCGGTGACCACCGCACCGCCATTGGGGCTGTAGGCAAGGGTTACGCCATCAGCACCACCCGCGTGCTGGCTCGAAATGACGCGACCGATGGTGTCATAGGTGAAGGTGCTGTAGCGGCGCCCATCCTCGGCGGTAATGCCGGTCAGGTGCTGGGGGAAATCCTGATTCTCGTAGTGATAGGTGCGCACCCCGCCGCCAGCGTAGGTGACGGTAGCGACCTGCCCATGCGCGGTGTAGGTATAGCTCGCCTGCGGCACGCCCGCGACCAGAACGGAGCTGATCAGGGCTTCGTAGTCGTTGGACTGATAGACGAATTCAAGCGTACGGCCGCTGCTGTGCACTACGGCAGCGAGGCGCTGGCTGTCGTCATAGACGAAGGTGAGCGAGGTGCCGTCCACAAAGTGCTTCGCGGCGAGCCGACCCGCATCGTCGAATGTCGAAATGGCGTCGGACGCGTACAGCGTCCAGTTCCCATTCTGGACCAGGCGATCGCCACTGCTGTCGGCGGCCTCGTAGACCTGCCCGATCTTCTTGAAGGCGCGCTGGAAACCAGTGGCTTCAACGATGCCTGCGCCACCCGCCCCATCCAGTGCCAGTTGCGCTCCAAGCGAATGTGTCCAACCGTAGCCGAAGCCTCCAGACGAGGTGGATATTCCCGAATGGTAATAGCGCGTCAGTGCAATCCAGCCCAGATCGAAGTCATGCGCGATCTCGTACTTCTCGCCGGTCTTTACGTCGCAGGGGTTGCCTACCGTGCCAGTACACGGAGGCTCCTGCGATGCAGCAGTGCTGGAGGGATTCGGGCTCATGCCACTCATGGCGCTGTTACCCGAGGCCGGGCAGTTGCCGTTCCCGCCATCCTTGTCGCACTGCGTCGACTTGGAGGTGATGGTTGCTACGAACTCTTCGCTGACGCAGGCTTCGTGCTTGTTGGACCACTGGGTGAAGGGGACCGGGCAGTTCAGACGCCGGGTCCGCGTCATATGAGCATCGCTTGGATATGGCGTGCACGGCGACTCGGCTGTGTTGTCGCCGGTCATGTATATCACTTCAAATTCACGTGTCTCGATGGTTCCTTCCATGTCCGGGCTGAGCGCATACCACTCGCTTGTAGGCGTGACGGCTGCACCCGGGCATACAGGATTGAATGCCTTGATATAAGCGAGATAGGAAGCGACCATCGCCTCTTCGGTTGGGAACATATCGGTACTGAGATACGACCATTCAGGATCGGAAGGCTGGGACTTTCCCATCCAGTAGGTAATTGAAGTATTGCCTTCCAGGTCGACCACGGTGGACTTGATCGAATTGACGGATTTCCAACCACTCTGGAACTCCGGCGGGAACGGACTCGGCGCGGGCAGGCTCTGGATCGCCTGCACCGCTGCCTGCTGGGTCTTGTACTGGGTCGAATTTCCGCCTGGCTGTGAGATGCGCCAGGTTTTTTTGCTTTCCTGCGCCTGCGCGGCAAGGGGGGCCGCGCAGCCAAGCGCGACCATCGTCAGCGCCACACATGCCAGCTTCATTGTCCGTTCGAACATCCGTGTTCTCCTTCCTGGGCGAATACCGCGCCGGGAGGGACGAAGGCGCACAGGCGGATCACCGCCCTGTCGCGCCCTGCTTCGGATCGTCCCTGTTCCGGAATGCGGCCATGCCGCATGGGGCAGTTATCTAGGAAAAAGTAAATGCGTGCAAGCTTAAGAGTACGCAACCCATCACAAATTTATCAATGAAACCGTTAAATTTGGATAATAGGGAATCGCTTTTATCCTCAGGCCCATGCGGCAGATGAAGCGCCATCGGTCGGTCTCAGGTCACTTCCTTCAGTAGTTGTGCTCTTCTTGACCGGCGCATGGAATCGAAAGAATCGAGTCGAATACAACGAGTTCCGAGTGTGGAAAAGGCGGGGCGGGCGCGCGCTCTCTGGCCAGCGTCGAGCGCGCTAGACAGCCTTGCAGGCCAGAATCCCTAGCCGCTCCTCCAGCAATCCCCGATGGCTAGCCGCAGCGCGCCGCCCCACCATCAAGCGCCCTCCGCAGGAAACCAAACATGAGCCTGGCGCTGGTCCACAGCCGTGCCCGCGCCGGGGTCGATGCCCCGCTGGTGCGCATCGAAGTGCATCTCTCCGGCGGTCTGCCCGTTACCCAGATTGTCGGCCTGGCCGAGACCAGCGTGCGCGAGTCACGCGAGCGTGTGCGGGCCGCGCTGCTCTGCGCGCGCTTCGACTTCCCACAACGGCGCATCACCTTGAACCTGGCCCCGGCCGACCTGCCCAAGGAAGGTGGTCGCTACGATCTGGCCATTGCGCTGGGCATCCTCGCGGCCAGCGGTCAGGTCGATCCGCAATCGCTGCTGCAATACGAATTCCTCGGCGAACTTGGCTTGACCGGCGAGCTGCGTGCGGTGTCCGGCGCACTGCCAGCGGCCATTGCCGCCGCCGAAGCCGGGCGCATCCTGATCGTGCCGCCGGGCAATGCCGCCGAGGCGGCGCTGGCCCAGCACGCAGACGTGCGCGTGGCGCGCACCCTGCTGGAATGCTGTGCCGGGCTGGGTAACCCGCACCTGCTGCCGCAGGTCGAACGCGTGGACACCACCCCGCTGCCGCTGCCGGATCTGGCTGATGTGCGTGGGCAGGCGCACGCGCGACGCGCGTTGGAGGTGGCGGCGGCCGGAGGCCATCATCTGCTTCCATTTGGAAGCTATTACACCCCTTTTTTGGAAAGCAGCAAATTGGAGAATTTGCAGCCTTGCTCACTCGGCTCTAAATATTCGTTGTGGCAGTTCCGCCACCCGCTGCTGAGGCTAGACCCGCAGTCAGGCACCCACCCCAATAAAGGGAAGAAGCATCCAAAATTTGTAGACGAACATGACGCACAAAGAAAAAATTTCAAACTATTCGAGGTATCGCGGAGTACTGCAGGTTGAACCTGCACCATGGAACACGGCAGAGCCCAAGAAGAAGAATTCTTGCGTGGAGGGGTGGAAGCAGTTCCTATCCGAACTCAGCCAAGACTCATACCTGTGGACCTTGTCATTCATGCGTCCCTATTCCGACTCCCAATGCATCAAGGCCCTCTGGGAAGCAACGAAGTACATCAACAGAGAGATGTGGGGACCTAGATGGTCGAAGAAGAGGGCTGGCATGCATGCTACGGTCGTCGCGGAAAGGCACCAACTCAGCCAGGAACTGAGAGGCAGGCTCCATTTCCACGTGCTGGTGCATGACTTGGAGGACGTATGCGAGGAACGTCTTAGGTCCGCAGTGATTCGCACAGCAGAATGGCTTCGTGACGAACACGGACAGACGATGTCTGCGGCGGAGAGAACGGATGTCCGGAAGGTGAGCGACAGCGACGGTCTTGCGTCCTATTTGGCTAAGGACATTGGTTCATGGCCGAACGAACGGGGTAACAGCGTGTTCTTCATTCGCCCGTCGGGCCTCGAAGGTGTCGTAGTCGAGAACATGACGTCAAAGCAGCTTCAGCGCCTTCACTAAGCCCAAGATGGCTCGCCTGTTCTAGACTGCTGCTGTCAGCAGTCTTCTGAGCGCATCAAGCCTACTCTTCAGCATTTGGCCCTCATTTGGATGAAGTCGTCGCAGGCGAGCAACTTGCCCCGACACACTGCTCAGGCGCCTAAGCAGCTCATCAGAAGGCCCGGCTAGAGCCATCCGTTCCAGGCCATGCACAGCCCCCCGTATCGCGTGTCGTTCCTTTTTCGTAAGGGCGACGCGTGTATTAGTCTGAAGTTTTGTCACTAGAACAGGACCATTAGCCCACTGAATCTGCTGCTTTGCTCTTTTGGGGCGATATCCGTTCCGCCCCATCATCGTATAGACGCGAGAGATGCAAGCAGCAAGCTCCTGTCTACTAAGCTGATTCACAGACGACACCGATACGTCGTCAACATATCGGGAATAGCGAATGCCCTCACGATGCAGCTCCTCATACAGAGCATGCTCTTCGCGCCAAAAGGCCAGATTTGCGAGATGGGAACTCGTTACGGCCCCCTCAGGCAATGCCCCGTTCAGCGTAGTCAGCTGAGTCAGCAGTTCGCTCACCTCAGTAGAGAAGCCGAAGAATCCTCGCCAGATGCCAAGCACGGCCGGTGAACTGGTGGCCGGAAAGAAGCCGGCTACGTCCTCACACACGACCACCGACGCTCCAACGTGCAGACGAGCATTTGCAACTGCGTCCTTCCCTTTGAGACTTCCGGTGAGGTAGTCCGGGAACCTGACTTGGTCCAAAATCCGCTCTTTAATCCGGACTTGGACGCCTTTCAGCTTCACCCTGGCATCGACAGGACGTCTCACAGAGCCATCAGCTTTTACGATTGGCTTTGCCAATCTGTAGCTATTGTCGGCATCTTTGGCTATCTGCAGTAGTTTGTCGGCTGGCACGCCGAGCGTGCGAGACAGCGCCGCGAGGCTTTGGATGCTCCCATGCGGGTAGCTAGGGGGGGGCACTCGGCTCATTCAGCAAGTCCAATGCCACCATGGCCAACTGACCGGCCAGCTCGGCATTGAGACCGGCAAGCTCGCCCTTCTCGGCACCCAAGAAGAACAGAATCTCTGTCGGGATACCCAACGCACTGGCTATAGAAGACACAGTAGATAGCGTGGGGTCTCTCTTGGAGTTCTCCAGAAGCGAGAGATATGAAACCGAACATCCTGCGCGCTGCGCCAGTTCCGCTTGGCTGAGCTGACGACGAATGCGACACATGCGTATCGCGCTCCCGATGTTCATAAGAGGAACCTCCAGAAAACATGAAAGGCTTGTTGTGCATCGCCTATTCCTTCACTTCATCAGTTCGGACACGTTCGTCAACAACCGAACTAAGTCCGCGATTAGCGTAAGAACCCGAAAGCCCAATGTCTCCTTGGCCTTCAATTTCTCGATGTCGTTGCTCTTTTCAAGCAGGGCAATGACAGCGTCAATTTCCGCGATAACACTTGTACCGAGTTGGCCTTGATGAGCGTCACGAATACGTTTGAGTACCGCAACGCTGTTCTCTGTCGTGCGAGCGTCCAATGGACTCTCCTTCAATCCGGGCGACATTGCCCGTGCCCATAGCAAGAAGCCGGAAGGGGCCAACCCGATACAACAAGCCAATCACCATTAAACGCTCTGTAACGTGCCCATCAACTTGCACATCACTTCGTACGACGAATCGGGCCTAGGCTCGAGACGTGTGCACAGCGCATAGCTCCATGAATGGACATGAAGCGTTCTCACTTCATCGAGAACCGATTAGCTAGCTCTTGCTTTCAGCGAACAGAAGGAGGAACTCATACCACCGAGAACATCAACCGAGCGATGTCACTCGGCCTAGGACTCAAGATAGGGGCTCAGAAGGGCGCTGTCAATATTTTTTGACTGTGAGTCAATGCGCACAGCTGGGCGGGCTAGCGATAGCCAGTCTGGCGAAGCACGTCAACCAACGATAGGCACCCAATGCCGAAGTGGGCGCAAGCATTGGGAATCTTAGGCTTTGAAGCCTTCCCCATCGTTTCGTAGGTGACGACGCTTCTCCCCGCCGAAAGAGCGTAAGCGACCACCCACGGGTCCGCACCGGACCTGTCTCGCTCATGGTCTGCCAAGTTCGGGAAAGCGATGAGAACATCCCTCAGTGCGGTCTGCACATCTGCGCTGGCAGGTACAAAGAGCTTTTCCTGGCTTTTCGTCCAAGCCGATAGCTCGTCTTCCTGTCGGTGGAGTTCATGCCTGACTTCGTCAATAGCAGCAACGTGCCCCTGGTCGACCAGGTTCTCCAGCCACCCCCAAATGGGCTGGAACAGGTCCGGGGGATATCGGCGAGTCCAAGGCTCTATGAGTGCACTCGTATCAAAGCTATAGCTCATCGAAGTGTCTCCGGCATCCCTACCTCCGCCTGAATTTTTGGCAGATGCAAAAGCTTGGTCCCTAACATGCGAGAGAGTTCAGTCCCTGTAATGAGCTCACGCTGGTACGCATCAACCACCAAGCGGGTGAATACTCTCCCGTTGTGATTCACCACACGCCGGAAGTACTCAACGAACCCTCCGTCGTCGCTCGAGGCCCCTTCCATTGCCCGCTGTTGTTGAGCTCGCCAATGTCCATAGAAGTCAGGGGATGCGGCACGCCCAATCACTAGACGACGAAGCACAACCTCTGAAGAGGTACCGAAGTGCCTTGATAGTTCAATTAAGGAGGAATCGTCCCACTCACCTTCTGTGTTCCGCCGCAGTCCCTCAACGACGGTCCGTGAGCTCAGGAGGGCATCCATGGGGACCAATGCGGCGCCGGCAATGTGGTTGCAGAAGACCTCAATGCTCTCCTTCAAGGGCGAACGCGTTCCAGTTCCATCCACAAGGTCACAGAGACTGTCTTGTCCCAGTGCAAGGTGGCCGAGCTCATGAAGCAGGGTAAAGGTGCGACCTGCCGGTGCGTCGCCCCCGTTGACAATGACGACTGGCAGCGGGAAAGACGCCAACGCGCATCCCCTCATCACGCTCACCGGAATACCGGAGGCTTGCATGATGAGAACACCCACTCGTTCAATCGCCTCCCGCCAAGTCTTCAACGCCGTGTACTTGTCGCGCCAAAGTCGGTTGCCGGGAGTCGGGACATCCAGCCAGCGCCTGAGCTTGGAACCAACGACTTCAGGGTCATCCTTAAGAGATGCCCTAAAGGTGAACTCAGGCAATGGGACCTCAAGCTCCTCAGCCAAGTCCAACGCATCCTGACGCTTAAGCTCGGCCAGTCGGAGCTCTAGCTCCAATGCGACACCCATTCCCGATTCACTAGTCTCCGGAAGAGTTCTGAAGTCGACTTGTCGCCGTCCTTTCTCGGGCGGAGGCTCAGGAAGGAAGAACGTTGCAGTTGGCCTTTTCAGCCTGTCCGCGATGTCGCGCAGCTGAGCCATGGACGGCTGCTCGATTCCTTCCTCCCAAGCCAATACACGCTCTTCCGCTTGACCAATAGCTCCCGCCAAGCCGGAGACGGTCAATCCAGCCGCTTCTCTGGCCCAAGTCAGCAACGCGGGAGTAACGAGTGCAGGTGGCGTTCTCATGTGTGCAGCATAGCCTTCCATGGCGGCGTGGAGTTCTCAATTTGTATACCTCATGGGACTACCAAACCACCATTCCAAAACTCATCCCAAAATGATAGTCTCGCAACCTCTAGAAATTACGGGACACCCAAGATGGAAGTCGTCGGCTATGCACGTGTCAGCTCAGCAGGCCAGTCTCTAGAGGTGCAGTTGGAGAAGCTGTCGAATGCAGGATGCACCAGGGTCTACCAAGAGAAGCGCTCAGGGCGCCAAGCAGAGAATCGTCCAGCTCTTCAAGATGCTCTCGACTACGTGCGTGATGGCGATGTCCTCGTCATTTCTCGCCTCGACCGAATCGCGCGTTCGGTGCTGGACCTAGCCAAAATCGCCGACCACCTCAAGCGCAAGAATGTGAGTCTCCGCGTGCTGGACCAGGGATTGGACACAAACTCTTCAGAAGGAAAGTTGATGTTCAATCTCTTGGGTGCGTTTGCGGAGTTCGAGGCTGATATACGCGCCGAACGCCAACGCGATGGCATTGCACTCGCTCAGAAGAACGGTACAAAGTTTGGACGAAAGAAGGCACTCACTGAAGCTCAAGAGGCGCGCATTAGGAAGATGCGGCTGGAAGAAGGCTTCAGCATTGACCAGTTAGCTGAGAGATTTGCAATTGGCCGCAGTAGCGTCTATCGAGCCTTGAAAGCTGCTCGCGAGCAGGATAGCTAGCGCTTCTTAGTCCATCCCGGAACGGTGGCCGACCATGCTCTAAACTCAGCGGACACGTTGTAGATGTCCTGGAAGAACTCAGCCACCACCCTGAGCGACTCAATCATATGATGAGTTAGAAGCGACATAGCCTGGTCCTCCCCGCCTGCCTTCGAAACGAGCTGGGCTAGTGAAAGCTCATTGGCTCTCTCAGACTCCGAGTGAAAGAAGTCGTCATTGAACCATGCTCTCACTACGGCAGACGTGTTCAAGTTCGCGCCATCAACAGCCATCGACATCCTGCCCTCGAAAGCGCTGTTCTCCCATCGCAGGCGATGTTGTCTCAAGCAAGGCCGCAAGTCCTCCGCAGCCCCGAGCGAGCGCAGCGAAAGAAGCTTTGTGAAGCAGAGAGGGTCTTTCTCAAGAAAGAAGGGCCGCATCTCCATAGCAAGCACCTTAACGTCAGAGTGCTTGGGCTTTTTCGAGGCCAATAGTTGCCCGTTGTTGAACGCCAGGCCAATGTCACCGACGGCCTGGCGCGCCTCAATAGAGCGCGTAAAACGCAGGAACGCACGCTTTAACCGATTGAAATCTTCATCAGCCAGGGCAACTTGGTAGTCCACAGGTGCCGCTAGGCGAGGGTGGAGCGGCAGCGCCTCTGCCGTCAGAGTACGAACGTAGTTGCCATGTTCATCGACGCAGCGAATCTGAATCTTCACTCGGACTCCTTTATGCAGACGATGAGGGCTTCCCTACCCGACCGGCTCGCAAATCAGCAGCCAACTTTCGCTGCTCGGCGGGCGATAGTGTCGTAGCAAGAAGGATGATGTCCCCCAATGCTTCCGTGTCAGCTAGCAGGTAAGCAAGCGGTACTCCCAGCTCCTTCGCCAACCTACCAGCGGTCGCGAAATCTGGCTCAGAAGTTCCCAACTCGTACCTTGCTACCCTGCTGGACACGACATCCTCCGCCAACCCAATCCGTCGCCCAAGCTCTCGCTGCGAGATGCCCAAAGCCAAGCGCGCTTCCTTAAGGCGCTTGGTGAACAGACTGCGGAGTTTTGGGAGCGCCATAAGCCGAGACGAATCCATCCTGTAGCGGCCTACAGGATGGCCATCTCGCGCACTGCCGTATGCTACATTATCTGTAGCACGACACCTCTTGGAACATTGTTTGCTTTTGCGAGAACGGGCAACCAATGTGTTGCTGAAAGCCTTGCAGGACAAGCATTTCAGGGTTTTTTGTGCTCGCTAAGGTGCATGTGTTTTAAGCAGCCAGAGCTACGGTAACGGGAGCGAGCTATCACTCAATTCCAGAGTCACCTGCTCCGGTCAAGTAGTACCCAAGGTGGCGAGCTGCCGGAGATTTCACCAACTTTTTTGCTAGTCAAGCCAACAACAAGGATGCTTCCCAACGATGAACCAACCTCTGAACCGTTCGGCCCCTGGGCAACCGAAGCGCATATCAATTGGCATGGTCATTCTGTCTGTTGCTCTCGTCAACGTAGCAGCTTGCGCGCGTGACTCAGGGTCACATTCACTAGATGAGATTGCCACTGATTTGCCCAGCTACCTCGCACGCTACCCCGGAGTTCAAAGAGGGCAGACGAGCTCCTGCATTGAGCTGAAAGTCGACTTAGTGCAGGCCGTCAGGAACGGAAGTATCGATGCATCCAGCGGTCTCATTGACCGCACGACAG
This sequence comes from Stenotrophomonas sp. STEN046, assembly GCF_056759755.1. Lineage (NCBI taxonomy): Bacteria > Pseudomonadati > Pseudomonadota > Gammaproteobacteria > Lysobacterales > Lysobacteraceae > Stenotrophomonas > Stenotrophomonas sp. STEN046. Next base: position 155,235 of record NZ_JBRRDR010000003.1, on the reverse strand, counting down.
ACCCTAGCCGCCTCAGAAACGGTCAAGTCGTCTACTTCGAAGGGCTCGCCAAGAATGTAATCGTCCCAATCAAGACTGCCAACGAGACGCTATTCTCAGGGACGCTACAGACCGCTGGCTCAACTGATGGACTGCTCTTCCGTTCGTCCGCGCAAGCAACCAATGCAAGAGTGAATGAGGGCTCTCTGATGAAGGGAGGAGCTTCCTCACCGATGATGGACAATCGCGGCGCATATGTCTGTGGGTTTGGAGTGGCAGTTGTCAGCGGCCGCCTGAATGGAATAGCAGTTACCGATGCCATCGAGTTCACGCCACGGTGAGTGCGAGGTCAAAGCAAGTTTGGCTTTTAATCGACTTGTGAACTAAGTACCAGCCACCTATTGGCCCCTTAAAGGCAGAGAGGCGAGCTCTCTGCCCTTCTCGGCTATCCTTTGCCAATAGGCGGAAGGTCCGATAGGTGGACACTATTCTTTCCGATTGGCAACACCATTCTTCGCCGCCCGTCTTTGAAGGTGAGGAAGAGCTTGGGAGAGTTGTTTCCGTTCTTGGTGACATGCGGCTCCCCTCTCCCTACCGCCATGACATCAATCCGACTCAGAAGACGCGAAATGTTCTGTCTAAGTCGGACTCGGAGAAGATAGAGCTGCTGCTTCTCCACTGATGCCATCTGGTCATACAGGCGCAAGAGGTTCTGAGCAAAGGTACCAGGGTCGTCAACGGCCATTCCTAGAGCCGCGTCCTCCGCTTGGAGCTCATCGCAGCGCCTCCTCTGCTCATCCGCCACCCCTTCGAGCGTGGCCACCACACTGACAAGGGTTCTGACGTTTGCCGGGGCCTGCGAGACGAGTTCCGCTGACAGGCTCGCGAGTCTACGCTCTGAGTCAGCTAGCTCCAACGAAACTCGCGCGAGTTCAGTGCGGATATCCTGCCGACGCTGATTGGTGTCAACACCAGCAAGCACCGCTGCCAAGTCAAGCTGGCGAAGCGCGTAGAGCACATACATCTCCACGTCATCGTAGTTCCATGACCTGTACTTGCAGTCCTTGCCACGGCGCCCCTTGGAGCAGACAAGGTAGCGGCCGCCCTTACGTCCTGGACCCTTGTTAGCCATGGACATTGGAGCGCCGCACCAGTGGCAGTACACAAATCCAGTGAAAAGGTTCGTCAGCGTCTCCCCCTGCCGACCAACGAGTGAAGCAATCGGAGCGTACTGCCTCGCGTTCACTCGAAGGAAGAGGTCTTCTTCAAGCACCTTCGGGTAGTAGTCCGGTACCTCGTCGCCGTCAGGTACTCGCTTCTTTACGCCCGTCGCCGAGTCGTAGTACATGCGGTGCGGCTGATAGAAGCCTATGAGAGAGCGGTTTCTAAGAATCTTTGAGACGGATGAGGTTTGCCAGCCCTCATTTGGATTCCGGAAGCTGGCAAAGCCATTGGAGTTGAGATACTTCACGATGCGCCCGCGCCCAAGACCGGCATCGGCCAGCTCGTAAATTTTTCTGACTGCGTCGACGCGCTCCGGAATGGGCTTGAACGAGCCGGTCGCTTCATCGAACTCCAGCCACTCCGGGGCTCTACGACTAACAGGCTTGTTCGCAGCATTCCTACGCTTCGCCTGCCACGCTGCCTTCACTCGCCTGGACTTTGTTTCAGACTCTTCATTGGCGCGATGCATGACACTCAGCGCAATGACCAGTGGCCCGAGCCCTGACGCCTTATCCAGCACCTGCGCCCCGTCATCATTGAGCGGGACAATCTTGATGCCTTTGTCTATCAGAGACACAAGCAAAGACAGCGCATCCATTACCTTCTGACGGGAGAGTCTGTCCAGCGACTCAACCAAGAGGTACGAGCCCTTTGGCACTCTGCCAGCGTCTACCTCTGCAATGAACTTCCCCAAGCCGTTGCGCAGGTTGGCGCCTCGATAGCTGGAGACGCCCAAGTCTTGGAATGCACTGCTCTCCGTGAGGGTCAGATTTTTCTCGCGTACAAACGCATCGATAGCTGCTTGCTGTCTTTCCAGGCTATTCCCTTCACTTTGCTCGGGTGTAGAGAAGCGGATGTACGTGTAAGCTCGCGTCATGGGGTGTAATGTGCCACACATTGCTGCTGATCGGCAGCCCCGGCTGCGGCAAGACACTGCTGGCATCGCGCCTGCCGGGCCTGCTGCCGGATTCCGAAGAGATCGACGCGCTGCAGTTGGCGGCCATCACTTCGGTCAGCGGCGAAGGGCTGGACCCGAAACGCTGGCGGCAACGCCCCTTCCGGGCGCCGCACCATAGCGCCAGTGCCGCAGCATTGGTGGGTGGCGGCAATCCGCCCTGCCCCGGTGAGATCTCACTGGCTCACCATGGCGTATTGTTTTTGGATGAACTGCCCGAGTGGAACCGCAGCGCGCTGGAAACCCTGCGCGAGCCGCTGGAATCCGGCCACATCCGCATCTCCCGCGCGGCACGCAGCGTGGTCTACCCCGCGCGCTTCCAGTTGGTGGCGGCGATGAATCCGTGCCCTTGCGGCTGGGCCGGCGACCGCAGCAACCGTTGCCTGTGCAGCGACGAGCGCATCACCCGCTACCGCGCGCGGGTATCGGGCCCGCTGCTGGACCGCATCGACCTGCACATCAGCGTGGCCCGCATGGATGCCGTCGAGCTGCGTGAGAGCACGCCGCTGGGTGAACCGAGCGCCGTGGTACGGGCGCGGGTGGAAGCGGCGCACGCGCGGCAGCAGGCACGGGGCGGGTTGAATGCCCATTTGCCGCCGGCGGCGCTTCGCGCCTGCACGCGGTTGAGCGAGGGGGATCAGGATCTGTTGGAGCAGGCGATAGAACGACTGCAGCTTTCCGCGCGGGCGATGCACCGCATTCTGCGGGTGGCGCGGACGATTGCTGATCTGGCAGGAAGCGGCGCGATCCAGAGCGCCCATCTGGCTGAGGCGATCGGCTACCGGCAGCTGGACCGTGGCAAGCCGGGAACGTAGCCGCTACCGATACTCGGCAGATGCCCGAGCGGGCCCCGGCGCCTCTCCCCGCCACCGGCCGCGCATGCGACCATGCAGATCCCTGTCCTCTGTGCTGCCTGATGCGTCAGCGGCATGCCTGCCGATCGATGAGTACTCTCCAGCCTCCGCACCTGCCCACGCCCGACACCGCCAACCCGGTGCCGCCGCCCGCCGCGAACGGTGGCGCCCCCCTGGGCGAAACCCGCATGCGCGAAATCGCGGTACGGATCTCGCAGTACTTCCGCGATTTCCTTGAATCGGATTTCAAGCGCGCGCAGGCGCCGCGCCGACGCATCGTGCTGACCAGCGATTCCGGCTTTCGCGCCGGCATGCGCACCGCGCCGTATCCGGCATTGGACAAGGAGCTGTGGAAGCTGATCAGCCGCCCCTCCGGTGAGGAGCTTTCCTTCACCATCGGCCCGCGCAGCTACACCCGTCCGATCAGCGCGACGCTGCGCCGCATCGTCGAGGAACAGGTCAACGCCATCACCGAGACCGCCATCGCCACGGTGCGCGTGGCCGTGCTGGACAAGGCGCGCGCCAGCATGGCCGGTGCGCTGGAAGACCCCGAGGCCTGGGTGGAATCGCTGCAGGGCACCCTGGTCGATGCGATGTGCGCGCAGGTGGTGCGGCCGCTGATCGCGCATCTGGCCGGCCCGCTGCAAGGCCAGGCTTACTGGGTAATGGATTCGCTGCATGCGGCCGAATCGGACCTGGTCAGCCGCGCCGTTGTCGATCTGCACCAGACGCTGCCGGAGGTGCTGGCGCGCCTGCTGGCCACCGGTGATGAACTGCCGCTGCAGCAGGCCTGCGAGCATCAGCTGACCCGCGAAGGCACGATCAGCGCGTTGGTCGCCTTCTTCGAGAACTTCGTGGCGGCCGATGCCTTCCATGAGTTCCGCGACCTGGAAACCTATGTCGCCACCGGCGATGGTCTGCAGCTGTATCTCTACGTGGGCACGCTCAAGTACGCGGGCGTGCAGTACCCGGTGTTCTACCTGCCGCTGGACGTGGTGCGGGCCAAGGATGGTTCGGGTTACACCCTGACCCTCAGCAACCGCCTGTTCGCCAACCGGCGCGCCATCGACTTCGTGCTGCAGGAACTGGCGGTCGGCATGGCACGCGAATGGGTGTCGCCGATCCAGGAACGCATCCAGTACATCGACCCGGCACAGAGCCTGTTTGAAGTGGCGGCATCGCTGTTCCGGCAGGTCGCCAACGCGGTCGACCTGGGTGGCGAGGTTTCGCTGTCCTCCTCGGCCAGCGAGGCTTCCACCGCCACCGTTGCGCTGTCGCCGGCCCTGCACCTGGCCGCATTCGAGCGCGCCGACGAAGCGCTGCTGAATGATTTCGAGGAGATCATCGACCAGGCGCGCAATGGTGGATCGAAGCTGGTGGATCTGTTCCACGGCATGGTGGAAGGTGTGCTGATGCGCAACCCCGAGCCGATCGGCCAGCAGGTGGAATCGGCCTGGGATGCGCTGCCGCTGGTCGACCGCATGGTGTTCGATTCGCCCATTCCGTTGAATGAGGAACAGCGCAAGATCCTGCTGGCCGTGCGCGAGCCGCAGGGCCGCATCGTGGTGGTGGAAGGCCCACCGGGTACCGGCAAGTCGCACACCATCACCGCCATCGCGGCCGACTGTGCGTTCAACAAGAAAAGCTGCCTGGTGCTGTCGGACAAGACCGAAGCGCTGGACGTGGTGTACGACAAGCTTTCCGATGCGATGAGCCGGGTCCGCCACGACCGCGATTTCCCCAACCCGATCCTGCGGCTGGGCCAGCAGGCGGCCAACTTCAAGCGACTGACCTCCACCGGCACGGTCAGCCAGATATCGGCGTTCGCCAAGGCCATGAAGGCCAACCAGCCCGCGCTGGAAAGCGAGCGGCAGGACACCGCCACGACGCTGCGCGAGGCGATCGCCACCACCGTACGGACGCTGGGGCAGGTCTCGCTTGCCGCAGTGAAGACCATGCACGAGCAGGAAGCCACGCTGGCCGAACGCGCGCCTGCGGTGCTGCAGCAGGTGCATGCGGTGATGGACGCCGATGTGCTGGCCGAACTGGGACAGGTAACCGCCCAGGCCGAGCTGCTCGAAACCTATCTTGCGGCCCTGTTCGGCAACACCGACTACACCCCGGCCTCGCTGGATGAGCGCATCCGCCGCGATGCGGTGGTCACCGCGTTTCTGGCCGATCGCCCGGTGGGTGGCTGGGACGTGTTCGAGTCGCTCGATGCCGGGCAGCTGCGGACACTCGGCACGATCCTGCTGCAGTACCAGCAGTTGAAGATGCCGGTGCTGGGCTACCTGCTGCGCGGCAACGCCGTGCGCGGGCTGGAGCTGCAGCTCAGCCAGCTTGGCACCACCCGCCCGCTGCTGCTCAAGCACGATGCAGCGTCGTTGCAGGCCATCGTGCAGGGCGCGAACGCGCTGCGCATGAAACTGGAGGCCGAGGGCCTGGGCGCGCAGCTGCCGGCCAGCTATCGGCAGATTGCCCATGCCGCCGCGCCGGGACCGGGCGCCGCCGTTGCGCGCCAGGCGATGACACTGCTGGCACGGCTCAATCCGGTCATCGTCGAAGCCCTGCTGGCCGAGCCCAAGGACGACCCCACGCTGTGGGCGCTGACGCTGCGCTTCCTGCACGGCTGGATGTCCACCCGCAAGGCCTTCGTGGATGCACCGCAGTACGACTATGTGGGCACCAAGACCCGGCTGGAACGGCTCAACACCTCGGTGATGAACGCGCATGTGGACGGGCGCCTGGTCAACTTCATGGACCACCACCGCGCCGATGCGCGTGCACTGGCCGGGGTGATCGCCAACCGGCAGAAATTCCCGGTGGACAAGTTCGAGAGCGTGCGCGAGTCCTTCCCGGTGATGATCGCCAGCATCCGCGAATTCGGCGAGTACATGCCGCTGGCGCCGGACCTGTTCGACGTGCTGGTGATCGACGAAGGTTCGCAGGTGTCGGTGGCGCAGGCGCTGCCGGCGCTGCTGCGTGCGCGCAAGGTGGTGGTGCTGGGCGATTCCAAGCAGTTTTCCAACGTGAAGGCGGCCAACGCCAGCATCGCGCTGAACGACAAGTACCGGTCGGACCTGGTGAACTACTTCCGTGCCAATGTCAGCCAGCAGGCCGATGTGCTGGAACGCCTGGCAATGTTCGATGTGAAGCGCTCGGTACTGGAGTTCTGCTCACTGTCGGCGTCCTACTCGGTGATGCTGCGCAAGCACTTCCGCAGCTATGCGGAACTGATCGGCTTCTCGTCCTCCACTTTCTACAACCACCAGCTGCAGGCGCTGAAGATCCGCAGCAGGCCGCTGCAGGAGGTGATCCGCTTCAGTCAGGTCGATGCCAGCGCGCACCGCACCAGCCGCAGCACCAACGAAGCCGAGGCGGCCTTCATCGCCGAACGGCTGATCGAGCTGCTCGACAGCGATGCCCCGCCCACCGTGGGCATCATCACCCCCTTCCGCGAACAGCAGACGCTGCTGTCCAAGGCGCTGTTCAACCACGCGCGCGGACGCGATTTCGAAGAGCGCCTGCGCCTGAAGGTGATGACCGTTGATTCCTGCCAGGGCGAGGAACGCGGCCTGATCTTCTATTCCATGGTGGCCACGGTGGGACAGGATGCGTTGAACTACATCTTCCCCATCAGCCTGACCGGCGCGGTGGACGCGGTGGAAGACAAGCTGAAGGTGCAGCGACTCAATGTCGGCTTCTCCCGCGCGCAGGAGGCGATCTGGATCGTGCATTCGATGCCGGTGGATGCCTTCCGTGGTGCGATCGGCCAGGCGCTACGCTACTACGCCAGCCAGCTTGACCGCCCGGCAGCCGACCCCGCACAGACCGACGCGCGCAGCCCGATGGAATCGAAGGTGCTGCAGTGGCTGCAGCAGACGCCGTTCGTGCAGGCCCACGGCGATGCGGTGGAGATCATTCCGCAGTTCCCGGTGGGCGACTACCTGCGCCAGCTGGACCCGACCTACCAGCACCCGGCGTGGCGCGTGGACTTCCTGGTGACCGTGCAGACCGTGCGTGGCGCGCTGCAGATCGTGATCGAGTACGACGGTTTCGAATTCCACTTCCGCCGCGACAAGCCGGTGCATGTGGGCAACCACGAGCGCTATCTGGTGGAGGCCGACGTCGAGCGCCAGCTGACGCTGGAGAGCTACGGCTACCGCTTCCTGCGCATCAACCGCTTCAACCTGGGCAGTGACCCGGTGCAGACGCTGTCTGACCGGCTGTATCGCCTGATCGAAGTGGCAGGCACCGAGATCCGCTCGGTGGCGGTCGACCAGGTGATCGAGCAGGTGCAGGGACTGGAGTCCAAGGAGAAAAAGGTGTGCAGCCGCTGCGGGCAGATCCGCGACCAGGAAGCGTTCTTCGACCCGGACCTGCGCGGCGGTGCCGGCGGCAGCGGGCGCATCTGCATGCCCTGCAAGACAAGCTAAGCCGTGTTGCGGGCGGCCCGGTCACGCAGTGCCACCGCCGCCAACCGCCGGCTGACCAGCCCGTACAGCGCTTCCAGCTCGGCGGCGCGCTCGTCGGTCATGTTGGTGCCGAACAACACCCGCGACAGCGCCGTCGGGTGCGTGTCGTCGGGGAAGCGCACGCGGTTGCGGTAGACCTTCTGCAGCACCAGCCAGGCCGGCCGCAGCCCGCCCCCGGGCAACGCGCCGACCACGCGGTCGTAGATCTGCCAGAACTGGTACTCGGCTTTCAGGTCGACCGCCGGTGCGGCGAACGGAACCGGACGCGAACGTCCGTTGGCGCGCCGGCGCAGCAGCGTAAGCGGGATCGACTGGGGGGACGGTTGTGCCATGTGGACAGCATGACCCAGCAACATTGTGGGAACCTTGCGTTGGTGCCGGAATATCAGTGCTGATTGTGCAAAGTGCGGTGGATGGCCCCGCTTGGGTGGAGCGATTCCGCCGGGCATGGCCCGGCGCTACCGGATTGCGTGCGCCGGGCCCTGCTTTGGTAGATGCCAACCTTGGTTGGCGACGCATTGGCGCCGGCGGGATTCCGTGCGATGCCGCGAAGTGCATCCACGCATGGCGTGGATCTACTGGGGTCGGAGCTCAGAAGGTCATCGAGGTGCTGAACATCACCTGCCGCGGGGCGCTGCGCTGCAGGGTCTGGTAATCGCCCGAGAACGACGAACCGGCGATGGTGGCGGTGCCGATGTTGTTGCGGTTGAACAGGTTGCTCACATCCAGCCGCAGCTCCAGCCCAGGCAGCACGCTGCGCTCGCCCAGCCTGTAGGCGGCATAGGTGTTGACCTGCCAGAACGTCGGCACGCGGATGTCATTCTCGTAAGTGAAGGGCTGGCGCAGGTACGAGGTGCTGGTGGCGCCGAAGCGCCAGTCGCCGAAGTGGGCGGACAGATCGCTGACCAACGATATCTGCGGGTAGCCCGGTTGTGCATTGCCCTTGATCGGGTACACGGTATCGCCCACCACGAAATCACTGTCGTAGTACGAGCGTGCTACCGCGATGCCCTGGTAGAACTGCAGGTGTTGCCGGAGGTCGGCGGTGATGCCGAGGTCGGCGCCGATCACATGCATCTTCGGCATCAGCCGCACGGTATTGATCTGCGCGAACTGGGTACCGATCGCCGCCGACAGCAGGCGGTTGCGGATGTCGTTGTAGAACACATCGGCGGTGACCGTCACCCCGTCGAAGCGGTGGCTGGCACCGACAGTCAGGTTCCAGTTCTTTTCCGGCCGCAGGGAGCCGGCCACGCGATCAAACTCTTCCTGGTCGGTGATGGTCCACGCCGAGGCGGTATAGCCGATGTTGCCGCGCTGGGCGACGCGATAGCCGTTCATGGTGTTGGCCAGATCAATGAAGGCATCGGTCTTTTCGGTCGGGCTCCAGAACAGCGATACATGCGGCAGGAAACTGCTCTTGGCGCGCAGCGTACCGTTCACCGGGCGGTCCGCCGCATCGCCGATGCCACCGCCGCTGGTGCTGAAGTCCACCGCTTTGAAGCCCACGCCCAGCGTGAGCGTGTCGGCCAACGCGATATCGTCATGCAGGTAGAACTGGCGCGAGCGCGTTACCCAGTTCGATGCATTCTCTGTCTGGAAGGCCGGCCCGTACACGTCGAACGGCCCGGTGGCCTTCAATGGCTTGCCTTCGCCCAGCAACGGTTGCTGGTACCACTCGGTCTTTGCCGCGGCCTTGCTCTTTTCCTGCCAGAAGCCGGTAGTGATGGTGTGCGCGCCGGCTTCGAACTGCAGGTTGAACATGCCGCCCAGCCGATTGAGGCGCGGCGTCTGCACCTGTTCGGAGAACGGCGCGCCGTTGGGCGACGGCACAGTCGGATCGGTCAGCGTGGCCTGGGTGTGGCTGTTGGCGTTGTACAGCTGCACGTTGCCGCTCAGTGCCGGCGTGATCTGGAAGCGGTGATTGATCGAAGCGACGCGGTCGCGGGTGGCCTGGCCGGTGTCGTAGGGAATCAGCTCGGACAGTTCGCCACAGGTGTAGGCGCCGCAGGATTTGTCGGCGTTCTCCGGTGAGGCCACGTAGTACGCCCACGCATAGTCCGGATAGAAGCTGTCGGCCTTCCAGCCGAGCTTGCGGATCATGTCGAAGGAGATGTTGTTGTAACCCCACACCGCCGCCTTGCTGTCGGACAGGAATACGGTGAAGTCGCCCCACGCCACATCCTGCTGCGCCTTCAGGTCGCCGCGCAGGAAGTGCTGGGTGCCGCCGCCCTGGTACTTGTCGGCCGAGACGCGCTGCAGGTCGACCAGCAGCTTCGGGCCGTGCTCGCCCAGCTGGCCGCTCTGGCCGGAGACGGTGGTGACCAGCGTGTTGTTGCTGCCCACGCCCTGCTTGATGCGCAGGCCGGGCGTGTCCTGCAGCTCGGCCAGCCGGTATTCCAGGCTGCCGCCGTTGACGCTGCTGGAGAACACGCTGACCGGCGCGCCACCGGGGCTGACCGTGATGGAACCGATGCCATCAGGCACGCCGACGTTGACCACGCTGGTGCCGGTGAGCGACAGGAAACCGTTGTCGTTCAGCGGCACGCCTTCGAAGGTGATGCCCATTTCATTCATGCGGAAACCGCGCACGAACAGGCTGGTGGCGGAAATATCCAGACCCAGCCCATCGGTGGCGGTGTAGCTGGCACCGGGTACGTGCTTCAGCATGGCCAGACCGTTGTTGCCGGTCACCATTGCGTCCAGGTCGGTGGCATTGATGACGTAGCGGTTGGGGCCGACCACCTGGGTGGGGGCAACGGCCGCGCCGCGCGGGGTGGCGACGACCTGCAGTGCGTTCAAGGTGGTGGGGGTGTCGTTGCTTTCGGCGGCGTAGGCCGGTGCAGCGATGGCAGTGCTGAGTGCCAGGGCAAGCAGGGTCGTGGGTGGAGTGTTCATGGCCAGATCCAGGTACAGGGAGAAGAGGACGCAGGCGCACGCCCAGCGCGATGCAGCGCCGGATGGCGATGCAGTGGCGGGTGATGCGATGGCGTTGAAGGCGGGAACGGCGCAGGGCGCGCCGGTCAGCGGCAGACGAAGACGATCAGCTGCCGAACAATGCGATGGCGTGATTTCGACGTGCGAAAGTGTTGCATCGGACCGCCACATCCGCCATTGCACCGTGGTAAAGCGCGGCTATACGCAGGTATCGCTTCTGATGCTGCCGTATCACCTGCACGTTGCAGTGTGATGTCTGTGCGCTCGGTCAGCCTTTCGACTATTCGTGCCTGGTTCGACTTGCGCCGCCCTGGATGCCGAATGATGATGTCGGCGGCGGCCGCGCGGACACTTGCGATGCTTTCCGCACGCGCTGCCATGCAAGGCTCCGACGCGTTAACTCGACACTTCAAAGGACGAACGTCATGTTGAATGGATTGAAACCGCTCGCCGCAACTGCACTGTGCCTGCTCGGCCTGTCTGCCTTCGCCGAAAATGCCGCCGCCGCGCAATGGGTCGACAGCGGCCGCACTGCGTACTTCAAACAAAGCCCCTTCTCCAGCGCATGGGAACACACCTGCACGACCGGCGGCACGCCGATCCAGGACTTCCCGGGTACCTGCGCCAACGATCCGTTCAGCGGCTGGACGACCAACTACAACGCCGCCAGCGCATCGGCCAACAATCAGCTCAATGCCTGCCACTTCGACTCGCAGAAGCTCGGCTCGGCCTGCTACGGCCTGGCGTATGCGATCAATGGGCAGGTCTACGCTGGCGGCCTGCCTGCCGGGTGCAACGTCGGTGCCCGTGCGGTGGTTGTTTCAACCCGCATGGAAACGATCGAGATCCAGAACCACGAGCTCGATGTGGAAAGCGTCCAGTCGGGCAACGAGTACGTCTGCCAGTAAACGGTTGGTGGATGCCGCCGCCGTGCGCGGCGGCGTCCTTCTTCGCATTACCGGCTTACTGCAGCACGAAACGCTCGATCGCCTGTGCCACGCCGTCTTCGGAATTGGTGGCGGTTTCAAAACGCGCCACGACTTTCACCGCGTCAATGGCATTGCCCATCGCCACGCTGGTGCCGGCGTACTGCAGCATGGTCAGGTCGTTTTCCTGGTCGCCGATGGCCATCACGTTGGCGCGGTCGATACCCAGGTGTTCGGCCAGCTTCTGCAGGCTCGGCCCCTTGCCGGCGCGGCGATCGAACACTTCCAGGAAGAACGGTGCGCTTTTCAGTACCGCGAAGCGCTCGGTCAGCGCGGCTGGCAATCGCGCGATGGCAGCGTCCAGCACCTCCGGCTCGTCGATCATCATCAGCTTGATGAAGGACATGCCCGGGTCCATGTCGGCCACGCGGCGGTACGACAATGGCATCCGCGAGAGGTGCGAATCGGCCACGGTGTAGATGCTGATGTCCTGGTTGGGCGTGTACATGCGCTGCGCATCCAGTGCCTGGAAGTGCACGCCGATCTGGCGGGCAACCTGTTCGCAGTACACGAAATCATCGAAGCTGAGCGGATACTCGACCACGGTTTCGCGCGGGCCGATGCGCTGCACCAGGCCACCGTTGCAGGCGATGCAGTAGTCATCGTCGCCCTCGATGCCAAGCTCATGCAGGAACGGCGCCAGGCCCGGCACCGGGCGGCCGCTGGTCAACACGATATGCACGCCCAGCGCGCGCGCCTGGGCGATGGCCTGCTTCACCCGCGGCGTGAGCTTGTGGGCGGGGTCCAGCAGGGTGCCATCCATATCGATGGCGACCAGTTCAATGGTCGATTGCCTGCGACCCATGTCCATCTTGTTCAACCTGCATGCGGGCCGACCATTTTAGGCCAGGCCCCGGCCTCATGCCCGGTTCACCTCCAGCCCGCCCGGCGCGGAGATACTCGGTGAGCCTGTGCGTCCCCCACCGCAGGACGGCCCCTTGACCGCCCTACCCTGGAAACTCTTCGACGCATGACTTACCGCGCCCCTGATACCTCCGACGCCGCCCCGCTTGCCCAGCAGATTGAAGACCTGATCGACGGCCTGCCCGGCGAACAGATCCGCGTTGGCACGCTGCTGCATGCACTGGGCGATGAAGGCCTGATGCTGGTGGTGATCCTGCTGTCGGCCATCTTCCTGATTCCGGTGTCGATTCCCGGGCTGAGCACGGTGTTCGGTGCCTCCATCCTGCTGATCGGCCTGAGCCGCGTACGCGACCGCCCGCTGTGGGTGCCGCAGCGCCTGGCCGACAAGCAGATCGCCACCGACAGGTTGAAGGCCAACCTGGGCCGTGCACTGAAGTGGGTGCACCGCATGGAGCGGCTTTCGCGGCCGATGCGGCTGGCCGCACTGGTGCGCTCGAAGAAGATGATGCGCCTGAACAACCTGGCGCTGGTGTTCGCCACGATCCTGCTGATGCTGCCGGCCGGGCCGATTCCCTTCAGCAACACGCTGCCGGCGCTGGCGCTGATGTCCTTCGCCATCGGTTTCATCCAGCGCGATGGTGCGGCGGTGGCCGCCGGCTACGGCTTCGTGGTTGCCTCGGTGGTGTATTTCGGTGTGCTGCTGGGCGGGGTTGGGTTTGCGGCCGACTCGGTGTTCAGTGGGCTGCGCGGCGGGATGTCTGAACTGTAGAGCCGAGCGCATGCCCGGCTCTACAAGGGGCCGGCTACTTCGCCGACACCCGCCACACGACATCGCCAACGTCATCGGCAATCAGCAGCGCGCCTTCGGCATCGATGGCCATGCCCACCGGCGCGCCCATCAGTGTCTTTTCATCCTTGGACGCAAACCCGCTCACCACCGCTTCCGGGCGACCGGCCGGTTTGCCGTCCTTGAACGGCACGTACACCACTTCGTAGCCGCTCAGCGGCGAGCGGTCCCAGCTGCCGTGCTCGCCGATGAAGGCACCGCCGTGGTACTTCGCCGGCAGTGCCTGGCCGGTGTAGAACAGCAGGCCCAGCGGTGCCACGTGCGAGCCGATGGCGAAGTCCGGGCGGATCGCCTTGGCCACCAGGTCCGGTCGCTGCGGCTGCACGCGCTCATCCACGTGCTGGCCGTAGTAGCTGTAGGGCCAACCGTAGAAGCCGTGCTCCTGCACCGAGGTGAGGTAATCCGGCACCAGGTCGGCACCGATCTCGTCGCGCTCGTTCACCACCGCCCACAGCTTGCCGGTGCTGGGCTCCCAGTCCAGGCCGGTGGGGTTGCGGATGCCCGAGGCGTAGATGCGGCTGCCGCTGGTGGCCACGTCCACTTCCAGCACCACCGCGCGGCGGTACTCGACGGCCAATCCATTTTCGGTGATGTTGCTGTTGGAGCCCACGCCCACGTACAGCTTGCTGCCATCGCGGCTGGCCAGCAGTTCCTTGGTCCAGTGGTGGTTGATGGTGCTGGGCAGGTCGGCGAACTCGCTGCCCTTGTCGGACATGCGGGTTTCGCCGGGCACGTAGTGGTACTTCATGATGTTGCCGGTGTTGGCCACGTACAGCGTGTCGCCGATCAGCTGGATGCCGAACGGCGAGTGCAGGCCTTCGATGTAGACGTGCTGGGTCCAGGTGCTGGTGCCGGGCGTGCGCCGCAGCAGGGTGACCCGGTTGCCGCCCTTGCCGGCCTTGCCCGACCGTGCCTTCACCTTGCCGGCGATCCACTGCTTGGGCGTGGTGACCGGTTCTTCGCCGGGGCCGTTGCCTTCCACTACCAGCACATCGCCGTTGGGCAGGGTCAACAATCGCCGCGGATGCTGCAGGTTGGCGGCAATGCGTTCGATCTTCAGGCCCTCGGCCACCGACGGTGCCTGGCCATCGGCCCAGCCCACGCCCTTGGGCACCTGCATCGGCGGCATCAGGAAGTTCTTCGGTGCCGGCAGCGGCGGCTTCGCACCGGACTGGTCGGTGGGGTGGTACTCGGCCTTGCCGGCGCAGGCGGCCAACGCCAGGGACAACGACAGCACGCCGACGACGGGCAGGATGCGCTTAGCCATGACGGGCTCCTTGCAGCACCGGCTGCTGCAGCGAAAGCAGGATGAAGCCCAGCGCGATCAGGGCCACGGTGAAGGCGGAAAGAACGGTGCCCGGCACGGCAACCGCATACGCATCGCGGCTGTGCACGAAGGCGTTCCAGATGGCCAGCACGATGGCGACCAGGTTGAGCAGGAAGTCGAGGCGGTCGGTGCCGGTGGCGGTGCCGTTGCGGCGCCACACCGCGAACAGGTTGATCAGCCGCGGCAGGATGGCGATCAGCAGGCCGAAGGTGATCAGCCACGCCGCCGATTTGCCCCACATCACCTCGGCGGTGTTGAGGTAGAGGATGTCGAAGATGAGACCGGCCACGAAGAAGCCGAACGGTATCGGGTTCAACAGGCTGAAGAGTGTGGTGCCAAGGCCACGATGGGCCTGGGCGACGGGGTTGACCATGGTCGTGCTCCGGGACGGGAAGGGTGCACGGGCTGTAGTAGCACAGGGCGGCGGGAGGGGATGCGATGACCTGGGCGGCGGATTGCCTCGACGCTATGGCGATGCCCAGTGCGAGGTCCGCACGACGCGGCCAGTGGCATCCAGCTCCACCGTCCAAGCCTGGATGTGCGGCAGGAATGGATTCTCGTACCACAGCCGTTCCACGCAGGTGCCGCTGCATGGCCTGCTGGCGTAGCGGGAGAACAATTGTCCGCGCGGCTCGGTGACATCGGGTGCGCCCAGCGCGTCGATGACGGCGTCACGACTGTCCCCGGGCTGCAGGGAAGCGATGCCGCGCCCGGTCAGGGCGGACGTCGCCGAGCATCCCCCCACGTAAAGCACGGGCAGCAGTGCCAACAGCCAGGCCAGGGTCTTCACGCCTGCGCCTCTGAATATGGCGCCATGCCCGGGTCGCGTATCTCATGGAACGGCAGCATGGCCTCGAAGCCGAATTCGTGTTCCATGCTGATGCGGACCAGGCCGCCGATGGCGTACCAGTTGGTGTTGGCGTGTACATCGAGGCCGCGCCCGGCGCCCTCGGCCCGCATGTCCAGCGTCTGCGCCCGTGGCATCTTCACCCTCTCCTCCTGCAGCAGCGCGCGACGGTGCCGCTTCATCAGCAGGCGTAACTGCTTCACCGTGGTGATGTTGAAGGCAGTGAGCTCCGGCAGCAGCTCGGCGATGTCGGCGTCGGTCCAGTAATCGTGGCGACGGTGATACATCGACAGCACCACCTTGCGGATGGTGGCCACGGTGAGCAGGGCGAGATCGGCACGTGCGCGGGCATTGGGGCGTTTCATCCGGGTTCCCCCGATGGGATGCGGAGATGGTGGCACGGCGGCGGGATGGGGGGGACCTGTGCGGTTCAGTAGATCCATGCCATGCGTGGATGGGCGCACTCGCAGGGATCCATGGCGCGGATGGATGTGCCAACCAAGGTTGGCACCTACCAGAGCGGCCAGGCTCGCGCGGCTCCCCCTTAGGGAACGTAGACCAGGTGAAGGCTGTACGCGAAGCCGGCTTCGATTTCGGTAATGGATACATCCATCACCAGATCACTTCGCCCTTCCGCCACCGTATGCAGGTCGACCAGGACCTTCCAGCGCTGGCCATCCCACTGGCTGACCGAGGTTTCCCAGGTGGCCTCGGGGAGCGGCACGAGAGTTTCCCCATAGTGGTCGATGATTTCGCTGATGGCCTCCCACGTATCGGCAGTGCGCAGGTGCACGTTCGCGGTATCGGGCGCACGACCCGAGGCGATCTCGTTTGCCATCCAGGTCAGGGTCGGACGGAAAGCCGCGTCCACGGCGGTTTCGGTATATGGGTCCTTCCTGACCATCTGTTTTCCTGGAATAACGGCCGCGATGTGCGCTCCGCGCATGATGGCATGGGTGGGTGGGCGCGCCTGACGGTGGGGTTCATGGCGCGGATGGATGTGCCAACCAAGGTTGGCACCTACCAGAGCGGGGTCGTTATTCCTTGTCGGAATAAGTGTTTGTGACGTGCTTTGCACATCCGGATATCCGCACGGGGAACAGGTAGGGGGTTCTTCGTTGTGTCGCGTTTGGCTTGTTGCGATGGGGCAGTTCCGCCCCGCCGTCCTGCCATGCCGATTCACAACAGAAGGATTCGTGTATGAAGCGACACACGCAACGCTCCGCGCCACCGCGCTCTGCGCGCCTGGCCCTGGCCACTGCCCTGGTACTGGGCAGTCTGGCCGTTACCGCCCAGGCGCAACAGGCCGATCCGCTGGCCGGCCTGCAATGGCATCTGCTCAATACCGGGCAGACCGTACCGGCCGATACGCTTCCAGTGGCCGGCAACGACCTGAATGTCGATGGCCTGTTCCGCAACGGCATCCGGGGCCAGGGGGTGGTGATCGGTATTGTCGATGACGGCCTGCAGATTGCCCACCCGGACCTGGCCGCGAACGTGGCGGCGGTGGCGGGCAAGAACTTCGCCAACGGTTCCAACAACCCCACGCCGTCCAATCCCGATGCCGACAACCACGGCACGATGGTCGGCGGTATTGCCGGTGCGGTGGGCGCCAACAACCGCGGCGTGCGCGGTGTTGCCCCGGCCGCCACGCTGAAGGGCTTCAACGTGCTGGCGTCCAATGCGCAGGGCAACCAGCAGAGCAACATCGAATACGCATGGTGGGACGGCGCAGAATCGGCCGATGTGCAGGTGTTCAACAACAGCTGGGGCGCCGGCCCGGGCAACCCCAACCTGCCGGTGGCCTACAGCCAGAACACCGCCAGTTCCTACGAGCAGGCGCTGTCGGGCACGCGTGGCGGCCGCGGTGGCATCTACGTGAAGTCGGCCGGCAACAACTTCAACAACGCGTCCATCAGCCAGACCCAGGATGTCTGCACCGCCGACACCAAAAACCGCAACACCGGCTGCGTGCCGGCCGGCCGTGATCCGCGCAACAACCTGTTCAACGTGATCACCGTGGGTGCGGTGCGCGCCGATGGCGTGCGCTCGTCGTACTCGTCCACCGGTTCGGCGCTGTGGGTCTCGGCCTTCGGTGGCGAGTACGGCCTGCAGGCACAGTACGCGCCGAACCTGGTGGCACGCGCCTATGACCCGGCCATCGTCACCACCGACGTGACCGGCTGCGCGCAGGGCAGCAACAAGAACAGCAACCGCCAGAACACGCTGGACAGCAACTTGTCGGCCATCGACAGCACCTGCAACTACACCGCCAAGATGAACGGCACCTCGGCGTCGGCACCGATGGTGTCGGGCGTGGCGGCGCTGGTGCTGGAAGCCAATCCGAACCTGTCCTACCGCGATGTGAAGTACATCCTGGCCACCACCGCCACCCGCAACCATCCGAACCAGCCAGCGGTGACGTTGGCCGATGGACGCACGCTGGTACCGGGCTGGACGGTGAACGCGGCCAACCGCGCTTACAGCAACTGGTACGGCTTTGGCGTGGTCAATGCGGCGCGCGCGGTGCAGGTGGCAGAGACCTTCCAGTCGCTGGGCCCGCTGCTGGATACCGGTTGGCGCACCACCACGCGCACCGTCGCCATTGGCAACACCACCAACGCGGCCGCGCGTTTGACCTTCCAGGTGGCCAATGGAGCACGCAACATCGAGTCGGTGCAGCTGGGCTTCCGGGTGAACCACAGCAACACCCGTCAGCTGCAGTTCGTGCTGGTGTCGCCCAGCGGCACGCGCAGCGTGGTGCAGCCGGCCTTCACCGCCATCGGTTCGGGCACCGGCGGCGTGCAGCGCAACTTCACCAACTGGGATCTGTTGTCCAGCAATGCCTTCCTGGATGAAAGTGCCACCGGCACCTGGACCCTGGAAGTGACCGACATGGGGCAAGCCGCGAGCGCTGCATCGCGCGGCAACCTCGAATTCTTCAAGATCCGCGTTCTGGGGCACTGATGATGAAGACGACCATTCTGTTGAGCACGCTCGCCTTCGCGGCGATGACCTCCCCTGCCTGGGCACAGAGCTCGGGGCAGACCCCGCCTGCAAGGACACTGTCGACCGTGGATGCGCAGGAACTGAAGGCGTCCGCCACCGGCCGCTCGTTCGATGTGGGCGGCACGCGTTTCCAGCTGTCTCCGTCGACAGCGGTGAAACAGGCCAGCGGCGGCCAGTTCACGATCACCCCGCAGGCGGCCGCGACCACCGCTTCGCGTTCGAAGCGTTCGCTGGATGGCGCAGCGGCAGGTGGCACTGATGCCGGTGCCGGCAAGTTCGCCGCGGCGGTGTCCAACGACGGTGCACCGGTGGTGGCCACTTCGCGGGTGAAAGTGTTCTTTACCGATGCGGGCTCGGCGCAGCGTGCGGCCAAGGCCACCGGTGGCACCGTGGTGAAGGTCTCCAAGGCCGCCGGCCTGGCGATCGTGGAGTACCCGTCGGTGAATGCGGCGCTGGATGCGAGCACGCGCCTGCTGTCGACCGCAGGTGTGCGTGCGGCCGAGCCGGACGTGGTGCAGTGGGAAGAGAAGAAGTGATCTAGGGCGTTGCGTGGTGCCCCGGCCGGTTGGCTCTCCTGGCCGGCCGGGGATTGGTGAGCGTAGGTGTGCCGACCAACGGTCGGCACCCACCAGAGCAGATGCACCCACCAGATGGGTTCATCGCGTGTCGACCAAGGTCGACGCCTACCGGGCGGCGAGCGAATCGCTGTGCTTGAGGTGGCAGCTGGCCAATGCCTCACTGCCCGCGGCCGGATGCTCCGGCTCCAGCAGCAACCGCTGCACATCCGAGAACAGCTGCTGCACCGGCATGCCGTACGGCGCGAACAGGCGCAGTCGACCCTGGCGGTCGAACACATAGCCGCCGGCGATATGGCTCATGGTGTAGGTGTCCGGCAGCTGGCCGGGCTCCTTCTCGTAGAACGCCTTGAAGTCGCTGGCCATCGCCGAAAGCTGCGCTTCATCGCCGACCAGTGCAATGGCCGTCGGGTCGAACGCGTGCACGTAGGTATGCGCGACCTCGGGCGTATCACGGGCCGGGTCCACGCTGACGAACACCACCTGCAGCTTGTCGGCATCCTTGCCCATCAGGTGCTTGACCTGGCTCAGTTCGACCATCGTGGTCGGGCAGACATCCGGGCAGCTGGTGAAGCCGAAGAACAGGTAGGTCACCTGCCCCTGCAGATCCTTGGGGCCACGCAGGGTGCCGGCACTGTCGGGCATGGACCAGTGCTGGCCCAGCTCTTCGCAGGCGATGTCCTTCGAATGGAAATCCATGCGCGACTGCGCGCTGCAGCCGGCCAGCAGGCCCAGCGCCAGGCCTGCGGCAAGCATGGGCAGGCGCAGGGAACGAACAACGGAAGCAACACGCATCACAGGTACCACCGACACGAGGTGGGCGCGGTCCCGGTCGGGCCTGCCCCTGGGGGAAAAAGGCTGAGGTGCCAGGGCGATCGTGCGGTCCGTGCCGACCGCCCTGGCCACGGTCAGTTGATCATCATGTGGTAGTGCATGCTCCAGATGATCCAGATCGACAGCGCGACCACGATGAACAGGATCACCAGGGTGAACACGAAGCTGGCCAGGTTCCAGCCACCTTCCGATTTGCGGTCCATGTGCAGGAAGTACACCAGCTGCACCAGGATCTGCGCCACCGCGAAGCCGACCAGCAGGAACAGCGTGAGCGGACGCGACAGCACCGGGTTCATCACCAGCGCGAACGGCACCACCGTCAGCAGCGCGCACAGCACGAAGCCGATCAGGTAGGACTTGGTGGAACCATGCGCATTGCCGGCGCGCGAGGTTTCGACGTGGGCCATGTCAGAAGGCTCCAATCAGGTAGACGAAGGTGAAGACGCAGATCCACACCAGGTCCAGGAAGTGCCAGAACAGGCTCAGGCACGAAACGCGGGTGATGTTGGTGGGGGTCAGGCCACGGCGGTACACCTGGTGCATGACCACTGCCATCCAGATCAGTCCGCTGGCCACGTGCAGGCCGTGGGTGGCCACCAGCGCGAAGAACGCCGACAGGTAGGCACTGGTGCTGGGGCCGGCGCCTTCGTGGATCAGGTGCGAGAACTCGTACAGCTCCATGCCGATGAACGAAGCGCCGAGCACGAAGGTCACGCCCAGCCAGCGCAGCACCGCGGCCTTGTCCAGCCGATGCATGGCCAGCACGGCCTGGCCGTAGGTGATGCTGGACACCAGCAGGATGAAGGTCTCGGCCATCACGAACGGCAGCGAGAACAGTTCCTTGCCGGTGGGGCCACCGGCGTAGGCGGTGCTGAGCACCGCATACGAGGCGAACAGCGAGCCGAACAGCACCAGGTCGGACATGAGGTAGACCCACATGCCGAACACCTTCATGCCGCCCTGTTCGTGGGCATGGTCGTGCTCGTGGTGCGCATCATGGGCCAGCGCATCGTCGGCCAGCTCGGGGCGGGTCAACAGGTTCATGCACGTACCTCCTGCAGCTTGGCGTGGTTGGCCGCTTCGGTGCGCGCCACCTCATCGGCGCTGACGTAGTAGTCCACGTCCTCGTTGTAGGAGCGCACGATCAGCGTGGCGATCATCGCGATGAAGCTGGCGCCGGCCATCCACCAGATGTGCCAGACCAGGGCAAAGCACAGCACCAGGATCCAGACGTTGAGGATCAACGGCACGCCGGTGTTCTTCGGCATGTGGATCGGCGCGTACTTCTTCGGAGGCGGTGGCAGGCCGCGCTTCTTCGCTTCGTGGAAGGCATCCAGCTCATCGGCCTTGGGCACCACGGCGAAGTTGTAGAACGGCGGCGGCGACGGCGTGGCCCATTCCAGCGTGCGTGCATTCCACGGGTCGCCGGTCAGGTCCAGGTTGCGCTTGCGGTCGCGCACGCTCACATAGATCTGCACCAGCATCAGGATGATGCCCGCGAACACGAACAGTGCACCGATGAAGGCCGCGATCAGGTACGGCGTCCACGCCGGGTTGTCGTACTGGTTCATGCGGCGGGTCATGCCCATGAAGCCGAGCATGTACAGCGGCATGAAGGCCAGGTAGAAGCCGATCACCCAGCAGGCGAAGGACCACTTGCCCAGGCGCTCGTTGAGGGTGAAGCCGAACACCTTCGGGAACCAGTACACGAAGCCGGCCAGGTAACCGAACAGCGCGCCACCGATGATGGTGTTGTGGAAGTGCGCCACCAGGAACAGGCTGTTGTGCAGCAGGAAGTCCGCGCCCGGAATCGCCAGCAGCACGCCGGTCATGCCACCGATGGTGAAGGTGACCAGGAAGGCGATGGTCCACAGCATCGGCACGCTGAACTCCACGCGCCCGCCGTACATGGTGAACAGCCAGGTAAAGATCTTCACGCCGGTGGGGATGGCGATGATCATCGTCATGATGCCGAAGAAGGCATTGACGCTGGCACCGGAGCCCATGGTGAAGAAGTGGTGCAGCCAGACGATGAACGACAGGATGCCGATCGCCAGGGTGGCGCCGACCATCGACTTGTAGCCGAACAGCTTCTTGCGCGAGAACGTGGCGGTCACTTCAGAGAAGATGCCGAATGCCGGCAGCACCAGGATGTACACCTCCGGGTGGCCCCAGGCCCACACCAGGTTCACGTACATCATCGGGTTGCCGCCCAACGTGTTGGTGTAGAAGTTGAAGTCCAGGTAGCGGTCCAGGGTGAGCGCACCCAGGGCCACGGTCAGGATCGGGAAGGCGGCGATGATGATCACGCTGGTGACCAGCACGGTCCAGGTGAACACCGGCATCTTCATCAGGGTCATGCCCGGCGCACGCATGCGCAGGATGGTGATGAACAGGTTGACGCCGGTCAGCAAGGTGCCGATGCCGGAGGCCTGCAACGCCCAGATGTAGTAATCGACACCGACCCCTGGACTGAACTCGATACCCGACAGCGGCGGATAGGCAACCCAGCCGGTCATGGCGAATTCGCCAACACCCAGCGAGATCATCATCAGCGCCGCGCCGACCACGAAGATCCAGAAGCTGAAGGCGTTGAGGAACGGGAACGCCATGTCGCGCGCGCCGATCTGCAGCGGCACGATGATGTTCATCAGGCCGACCACGAACGGGGTGGCCACGAAGAAGATCATGATCACGCCGTGCGCGGTGAAGATCTGGTCGTAGTGTTCCGGTGGCAGGAAGCCATCACTGCCCGGGCCGGCGGCAGCCAGCTGCGCACGCATCATCAGTGCATCGGCAAAGCCGCGCACCAGCATGACCAGCGCCACCACCACATACATGATGCCGATCTTCTTGTGGTCCACGGTGGTGAACCAGTCGCGCCAGAGCACGCCCCACAGCTTGAAGTAGGTCACCGCGCCGAGCAGCGCGAGGCCGCCCAGCACCATGCCCAACAATGTGATCACGACGATCGGCTCGTGCAGCGGCACGGCGTCCCACGTCAACTTACCCAACATGTGCGTTACTCCTGGGAAACCTGGGCACCGGCGGCAGCACCCGCAGGGGCCGCAGCAGCGGTGTTCTCACCGACGCCGATGAACTGGTCGATGACCTTCTTGAACAGCAGCGGTTCGACACTGGAGAAGTGCTGCACCGGCTGATTCTTCGACGGCGCGGCCAGCGCCTTGAACTGCTCGAAATCCAGTGCCTGCGGCGCACTGCGCACCTCGGCCACCCAGCGTTCGAAGTCTTCGTTGCTGCTGGCGGTGGCGATGAACTTCATGTTCGAGAAGCCGTGCCCGCTGTAATTGCCGGACATGCCGCGGAACTGTCCCGGCTCATTGGCGATCAGGTGCAGCTGCGTGCGCATGCCGGCCATCGCGTAGATCTGCCCACCCAGCTGCGGGATGAAGAAGGTATTCATCGTCGAGTTGGAGGTGATGTTGAATGCCAGCGGGCGGTTGGCCGGGAAGTTGAGCTGGTTGACCGTGGCGATGCCCAGGTCCGGGTACACGAAGACCCACTTCCAGTCGGTGGCGATCACATCCACATGCAGCGGTTCACCGGCCACGTCGAGCGGCTTGTACGGGTCCAGCTCGTGGGTGGAGGTCCACACGATCACCGCCAGTACCGCGATGATGACCAGCGGTACGCCCCAGACCACGACTTCCACCTTGGTGGAGTGCGACCAGTCCGGCGTGTATTTCGCCTTGGTGTTGCCGGCGCGGAAACGCCAGGCGAACACGAACGTCAGCACGATGGCCGGCACCACCACGATCAGCATCAGGCCGGTGCAGATCAGGATCAGGTCGCGCTGGGCGATCCCGACCATGCCTTTCGAATCCAGCAGCACCCAGTCGCAGCCCGTCAGGGCGATGCAGGCCAGGGCGACCAGCGCCAGGCGGATGCGGTTCCAGCAGATATTCATTGGAGGTCAACCCTGTTGAAGAAGCGCGCTTGACCGGCTCGCCTGCGCGCAGCGCCCGGGCGTGGAGCGGCTACACTGGGGGTACGAGGTCGCCTACAAGCAGGCGAACCACTCCAATCAAGCCCATACAAGATACAGCATTGTATGGACTTGTGCATCTGCACGTATGGAAAATCCGACCGATGACGCCTCCTGCTGCCGGCCGCCGCCTGAAACACCCCAACCGCACCTGGGTTCGCCCCTTCCGCGAGGGCGCAGGCCCGCTGTACCTGCAGATCGCCCAGCAGGTGCGCGATGCGGTGGATGACGGCGTGCTGCGCCCGGGCGACCGCCTGCCGCCGCAACGCGACCTGGCCCAGCAGGTCGGCGTGGACCTGACCACGGTGACCCGCGCCTTCGCCGAACTGCGCCAGGCCGGACTGCTGGACGCGCAGGGCGCTGGCGGCACCTTCATCGCGATGTCCGCCGGCAACCGCAGCACCTCGGTGGACCTGAGCATGAACATCCCGCCGCTGCTGGGCAGTGCGCCGTTCGCGCAGGGCATGGAGGCCGGCTTCCAGCACCTGGGCCGGCAGCTGGGCCAGGGCGAACTGATGAGCTACCACGTCGGTGCCGGCAGCCGTGACGACCGTGGCGCCGCCGTGCAGTGGCTGGCACCGGTTCTCGGCCCGGTGGCCGCCGACCGCGTGGTGATCTGCCCGGGCGCGCAGACCGCGCTGTGCGCACTGATCCTGGCGCGCACCCAGCCGGGCGAACTGATTGCCGCCGAGCAGCTGACCTACCCCGGGCTGCTGGCCGCCGCGCGGGTACTGCAGCGTGGCGTGGTGCCGGTGGCGATGGATGAGCAGGGCATGCTGCCCGACGCGCTGGAAGAGGTCTGCCAGCTGCGCGCGCCGCGTCTGCTGTACCTGGTGCCGACCATCCAGAACCCGACCACCGCCACGATGTCGGCACAGCGCCGGCAGGCCCTGCTGGCAGTGGCCCGCCGCCACGCGCTGACCGTGGTGGAGGACGATCCGTACTGGCTGCTGGCCGGCGATGCGGCTCCCCCGCTGGCCGCGCTGGCCGGTACCGACTGCCCGGTCTACTACATCTCCACCCTGTCCAAGTGCCTGGCCCCGGGCCTGCGCACCGCCTACCTGGTGGTGCCGGCCGGGCAGCCGATGGAGCCGGTGCTGGACGCCCTGCGCGCGATCGCGCTGATGCCGACCCAATCGATGGTGGCGGTGGCCTCGCAGTGGATCCGCAGCGGCCAGGCGCAGGACATGGTGCAGCGCTTCCAGCAGGAGCTGCGCGAGCGCCAGGCGATTGCCGCGCGTTACCTGCCGGCCCGCGCCCAGGCGCACCCGGCCGGCCTGCATGTGTGGCTGCCATTGCCGCCGCGGCTGGACCAGTACCGGTTGATCCAGGCCGCGCAGGAACAGGGGCTGGGCATTGCCAGCTCGGATGCCTTCAGCGTGGAGGAGCCGCCACCGGGCAATGCGATCCGCCTTTCGCTGGGCGGCGCTGTGGATCAGGAGGCCTTGGCCGGGGCACTGGCCAAACTGAACGAGATCCTGTCCGAAGCACCGGAAGCCCGCCACTCCGCCATCGTCTGAGCGCGCTTTCAGGGTCGGGTGCATACAAGGTGATATCTTGTATGGCATGTATGGACCGGGAGACGTGCCGTCGTGCGCGCCGAAAAACTGAAGTTCCACCTGGTGATGGCCGGCTGCGGCGGCTTTGTCGTGTTGATGCTGGCGGCCCTGGCCTGGGTCTGCCTGCAGCCGCAGACCGTGGATGTGCAGGCCGCTGAGCGCCACGCCATCGAGCAATGCCTGCAACGCAGCGAGGACGCCACCCGCAGCGAGATCCAGCGCCGTGCCCAGGCCGATTCCTGCCGCGAGATGCGCAAGCAGTACGAACACAAGTTCGGCGCGGACGGCTCTTGATGCGCCCTGCCACGCCCTCCCCCCGGCGTTGGACGCTGCCGCTGATGATCGCCCTCGCCTGCCTGTTCATGGCCGGTGTGGCGACGGCGCTGTGGCAGTACTTCGGCTATGGCGAACAATCCACGTTTGCCGAGCAGGCCATCGTCTTCGATGACTCGCAGCTGCGGTTGCCTGCGGAACTGGCCGGCGACACCGGGCGCATCCGCGTGGTGCATTTCTGGGACCCGGCCTGCGCGGTGTGCAACCGCGAAACCGGTGCGCACCTGAGCTACCTGATCAGCATGTACCGCCGCGCCGGCATCGACTTCTATGCGATCCGCCGTCCTGGCACACAGGGTGAGCTGCCCGCGCCGCTGCGCGGCAAGGTGATCAACCTGGCCACGATCGAGGGCATCGAGCACATTCCCGCCAGCCCGGCAGTGGCCATCTGGGACCGTAGCGGGCATCTGGCCTACGCCGGCCCGTACAGCATCGGCATGGTCTGCAATTCGGCCAACAGCTTCGTCGAACCGCTGCTGGACAAACTGGTGCGCGGTGAAACCGTGCGCCCGAAAGGACTGCTTGCCGTGGGCTGCTACTGCCCCTGGCAGGCCAAGCGCTGAGGACGCGCGATGACAGCAGTGACACTGGCCGGCATGGCCGCCGCAAACAACAACGGCGGTCACCTGTCCGAACCGACCGATGGTTATGGACAGGCTCCCGCCGTTGGAAGCAACGATACGCCCCGACATGCCCCGTACATGCCGCGACCGGATGTCGCAGGACTGGGCTGGGTGCAGGACGTGCACGCGCACAGTGGGCCGATCTACCTGCGCATCGTCACTACGCTGGAACGCACGATCAATCGCGGCAGCCTGGCACCGGGCCAGCGGCTGCCCTCGCAGCGCGCACTGGCGCAGCAGCTGGGTGTGGACCTGACCACGGTGACGCGTGCGTTCGATGAAGCGCGCAAGCGTGGCCTGATCGAAGCGCGCGGGCCGCAGGGCAGTTTCATCGCGCCGCCGAAAGCGGGCTTCGCCCAGGCCGTGGACCTGAGCATGAACGTGCCACCGGTGCCCGACGCCGATGCACTGGCCGAGATGCTGCGCCGTGGTGCGGCAGCGGTGCTTGCGCGCAGCAATGCGCCGAACCTGATGACCTACCACCTGGGTGGCGGCAACCCGACCGACCGCCATGCGGCCGCGCGCTGGCTGCGCCCGATGCTGGGCGCGGTGGACGATGCACGCCTGCTGCTGACCGAGGGCGCGCAGGTGGCGCTGGCCGCGATCCTGGTCAGCCAGGGCCGCGAAGGCGACACGATCCTGTGTGATCGGCTGGTGTATCCCGGCCTGCTGCAGGCGGCCGCTGCATTGGGGCGGCGCCTGCTGCCGGTAGACGGTGATGCGCAGGGCATGTGCCCGGATGCGCTGGAGCGGCAGGCGCGTGCAAGCGGTGCGCGGCTGGTGTATCTCAACCCCAGCTGCCAGAACCCGACCGCCTTGACCGTACCGACCCCGCGACGCGAAGCGCTGGCGCGGGTGCTGCAACAGGAACACCTGTTGATGATCGAGGATGACCCCTACTGGCACCTGGCCGATGCCGCGCCCATTCCACTGGCGGTGCTGGCGCCGGGGCACGTGTTCTACGTGGCCACGCTTTCAAAGGTGATCAGCCCGGGGCTGCGCACGGCCTTCGTGCAGTGCCCGGGCACCGTGCATGCCGAAGCAATGGCGGCGGCGTTGCGTGCAACACGGCTGATGGGGCATCCGCTGGTTTCGGCGCTGGCCAGCCAGCTGTTGCTGGATGGTTCGGCGCAGGCGCTGCTGGCGCAGGTGCGGGAGGAAGCGCGCGAGCGTACGCGGATGGCGCGGTACCTGCTGGCGCCAACCCTGCTGGAACGCGCCGATGGGCTGCATGCGTGGTGCCGGGTGCCCGCGCCGTGGACCGACGCCACGCTGGTGCGCACCGCGCAGCTGCAGGGCTTGGCGATCGCACCGTCATCGGCGTTCTGCCCACCGGGCACTCCGTTTGAACGCGGTGTACGGCTGTCGTTGGGTCTGGCCGCGGATCGGCGGCAGCTGGAGAGCGCGCTGCAGCGGATTGATCGGTTGTTGTTATCCGATGCGTTGCCGGCGATAGAACGGTAGCGCCGGGCCCTGCCCGGCGGAAGATTCCCCGGCGCGGACGGAATGTGCCAACCCAGGTTGGCACCTGCCAAAGCAGGGTCTGGCCGCGGATCGGCGGCAGCTGGAGAGTGCGCTGCAGCGGATTGATCGGTTGTTAACGAAGAATGGACCCGGTAGATCCACGCCGTGCGTGGATGGAATGTGCGGCGCGGACGGAATGTGCCAACCAAGGTTGGCACCTACCAAAGCAGGATCAGGCCAGCGCGGCCAACGCCTGCACCAACGCATCCATCTGCTCGGGCCGGGTGAACACCGACGGCGTCACCCGCACGCAGGCGCCGGACTCCAACCCATCGCGATGCGTGGTGAAAACACGGTGCCCGTCGAGGAGCTGCTTCTGCAATGCGATGTTCTCTGCCACGCCGGTACGGCCCCGCACACGGAAGCTGGCCAATGCGCTGGCCAGGGCCGGGTCCGGCGAGGACAGCACTTCGATATGCGCCATCTGCCGTGCCGGCACCGTCCAACGCTCGCGCAGGTAGCGCAGGCGCGCCTGCTTGTTGGCTGCGCCGATACGCTGGTGCAGCGCGATCGCTTCGGGCAGCGCCAGATACGCAGCAAAATTGACCGTGCCGGTGTGTACTCGGCTGCCGACGCGGCCATCGTCGTTCTCCCCCATGTACGGGTCCAGATCGGCCACGCGTCCCTTGCGTACGTACATCGCGCCAACGCCGACAGGCGCACCGATCCACTTGTGCAGGTTGATGCCAACGAAGTCCGCTTTCAAATCCGGCACCGCGTAGTCGATCTGGCCGAAACCATGGGCGGCATCGACCATCGCATCGATGCCGCGGGCGCGGGCGCGCTCGGCAATCTCGGCCACCGGCAGCACCAGCCCATGGCGGTGGCTGACCTGGGTCAGCAGCACCAGCTTCAGGCGCGGCAGGCGCGCGAACGCGTCGTCGTACGCCTGCAGGATCTGTTCGCGGCTGGGCACGGCCGGCAGTGCGATGCGCTCGACCTGCACGCCACGGCGCTGCTGCAGCCAGCGCATGGCGTTGATCATGCTGTCGTAGTCCACGTCGGCGTACAGCACCTGGTCGCCGGCCGACAACCGGTTGTAGCCGCCGATCAGCGCCAGCATCGCCTCGGTGGCGCCACGGGTGAGTGCGATTTCGTCGGCGCCCACGCCCAGCATGTCAGCCACCTGCCGATGCACGGCCATGTACTGCGCAGGAAACGCGTTGCGGCCGTACCAGGCGTTGCCACGGTTCACTTCGGCGGTGTGGCGCTGGTAGCTGGCCAGGGTCTCCCGACCCATCGCACCCCAGTAGCCGTTCTCCAGGTGGTTCACTTCGCTGGTGATGTCGAAGTGGCTGGCCACGGCGGCCCAGTAGCCTTCATCGTGCGCCAGCAGATCCGGCGCGGTGGAAGTTGCGGGAATGTCCATCAGCGCAGGGTAGCGCGCGGCCGCTGGGGCAGCCAGGGCGGCCAGCGCCGCACCGGCCGGCAGCAGCGCACCGGCACGCAGCAGTGAGCGGCGGCGGCTGTCCATCAGAAGGTCAGCCGGTACTGCGCGTACACGTTGGCGCCATCGGTGTCATACGGGGCGTTGCGCGAGTACACCAAGCCGCGGCTGGCCTGGAACGTGGCCTCGTCCGGATAGCGATCGAACACGTTGTCGGCGCCTATGCGCAGGCTGTGGTGTTCGTTGATGCGGTAGCCGACGGCCAGGTCGAGGAAGGTCATCGCACCGAACTGCTGGTAGATGTCGCCGGTGGCGTTGCCGGTGGAGTCGGTCCACTTGCCGTAGTAGCGCATGCGCGCCATCAACGACCACGCGCCCACGTCCCATGTGCCGGTGAAGCTGCCCTTGTGCTCCGGCAGGCGGTCTTCGAACAGCACGCGCTGGGTTTCGTTGGTGGCCACCGCGGTGCTGCCGTTGTCCACCCGGGTCTGGTTGTAGTTGTAGGCCAGGGTGAGCGTCATGCGGCCGGCGCCCAGATCACGCAGGTAGTTGCCGACCACGTCCACGCCAGTGGTGGTGGTGTCGAAATCGTTGGTGAAGTAGTTCACCGAGGTGTAGCCCAGCGGGTTGGGCGTGCCGGCGGGAATGGCGAAGCTGGCCGACTGGCTGAAGCGGTCACTGAGCTTGATGCGGTAGACATCGACCGAACCGGACAGGCCCATGCCGGTGCGCCAGGTCAGCCCCAGCGAGGCAGTGCGCGACTCTTCCGGGGTGAGTGGCTTGGCGCCGAGCAACTGCGCCAGCGGATCGGTCGGCGACAGGCGGCCGCTGGTGAAGATCTGCAGCGTGCGGGTGTCCAGGCCCTGGGTGGTGCTGGTGGTGTTCAACTGCGCCGGCGTGGGCGCGCGGAAGCCGGTGGACAGCGTGCCGCGCAGGGCGACATCCGGGGTGATGGCAAAACGTGCCGAGAGCTTGCCGTCCACCGTGCTGCCGAAGCTGGAGAAGTCCTCATAGCGGCCGGCTGCACCCATGCTCCAGCGCTCGCCCAGCGGCACTTCCATATCCACATACGCGGCGTGGCTGCGCTGGTCCCACTGCCCGGCCTGGCTGGCCGAGAAGCCCGGCGCGCCATTGGAATTGGCTTCCAGGCCAGCTGCCGCACCCGGGCCGACCGCATACGAGGCCGGATCGCCGGCACGCACCTGGTAGGTCTCCTGGCGGAACTCGGCACCGAAGGCCACGTTGATCGGCTTGGACAGCGCGGCCACGTCCCATTCGTAGTTGAAGTCCGCATTGGCGTTCTTCTCGGTCTGGGTCAGGCGGCCGAGATCGAACGAGGTGGGACTGTTGGGGCCGAGCGATGCGTTGATCGAGTTGTCCAGGCTGTAGTCGATGGCGTTACGGCCATACGAGGCGCTCAGGTCCCAGCGCAGCTTCGGCGTGATCTCGCCGCGCACGCCGGCCACCAGCTGCAGGTCGTTCTGCACGTTGCCGTACTGCGGGCTGAAGCCCACCGGGTAGATCGAACGCAGGTTCCAGCCGGGGAAGATCGTGGTGGTGCGGTAGGCGCCGGTGGTGGTATCGGGATTGCGCCAGTTGAAGTCGCTGACGCCATCGCTGTGGCTGTACAGGCCGAAGGCATACAGCTCCAGCGTGTCGCTGGCATTGGCCTTCAGGTTGAAGCCCACGCGGCGGCTCTCCAGTTCCGGTTGGCCCCAGCGCTGGACCGGATCGGGCACGTCCAGTTCGGGGTGTGCGGCCTGGAAGGCGATGGCATCCGGGCGTTGGCGGGTGCGCGAGGTGGCATCGGAATTGGACGATTCGGCGAACAGCGCCAGGCTGCCGTAGTCACCCAGCGCCCAGCCGGTGCGTGCGCTGAAGTCGCGCGACCCACCGTCACCCTGCGCGTACTGCGAATAGCCGGCGGTGATCTCGGTACCCGGGCTGTCTTCCAGGATGATGTTGATGACGCCGGCGATGGCATCCGAGCCGTACTGTGCCGAAGCGCCGTCGCGCAGCACTTCGATGCGTTTGATCGCACTGGTCGGAATCTGCGCCAGATCGGCTGCCTGTGCGCCGCGGTTGCCCAGCAGCGCGCTGCGATGGAAGCGGCGGCCGTTGACCAGCACCAGCGTCTGGTCCGGCGACAGGCCGCGCAGCGTCGCCGGACGCACGAACACCTGGCCATCGGCCATCGGCAGGCGCTGCACCACGAAGGAGGGCACCAGCTGTGCCAGCACGTCCTTCAGATCGGTGGAATCGACCGACTGGATGTCCTGCTTGGTGAACACATCCACCGGCGCCAGCGTCTCGAACTGGGTGCGGTTGGAAGCGCGGGTACCGGTGACCAGCATCGCGTCGAGCTGGGTGGGCGCCGCATCGCCAGCACGGGCGGAGGTGTCTGCCGTTCCGGCA
This sequence comes from Stenotrophomonas sp. STEN046, assembly GCF_056759755.1. Lineage (NCBI taxonomy): Bacteria > Pseudomonadati > Pseudomonadota > Gammaproteobacteria > Lysobacterales > Lysobacteraceae > Stenotrophomonas > Stenotrophomonas sp. STEN046. The sequence goes on along the minus strand of NZ_JBRRDR010000003.1, from coordinate 123,675 downwards.
TCTGCTGCGATCGCGCCTCCTGCGCTGACCATGGAAAGGGCGAGGAGGATGGAACGCGACAGCGGGCAACGATGCACGGCAGGACTCCGGGAATGCACGACAGGGCCAGGTCAGGCCTGGACAAGGCGCGCAGTCTCGGGGAGCGATGTGAAGCAGCGATGACGTGGAGACGACAGTTGCCGCCCGCCCGTGCTAACCGCTGGCGTCGTCGTCGAAGTCCAGCGTGGCCGGGCGTGCGGTGCGCAGCGGGATGAACAGCGCGATGGCGAAGACCACCAGCAACGGTGCGGAGAGGATGGCAGTGTCCCTGCTGCCAATGGCAATCAGGTTCGCCTTGAGGTCACCCGCCGACTCGAGATCCATCAGCACCAGGATGAGGCCACCGAAGGTGGGGCACGGCAGCCCGCCATGGCCGGCCATCAGCAGGGTGGGCGCCAGCAGTGCGGCCAGCAACGCAAAGGCGGTGCGGTACAGCCACGGGTTTCCCTGCCAGCGCGGCGCCCTGCGCCACATCCGCACCAGCAGGGCCAGTGGCAGCAACGCCGGCACAAACGCGATCACCAGCAACATCATGCCCCGCATCGTCTCCGGCATCTCCCTCGCCCTCCTCATTTCCATCAAGACCGGCATTGTTGCCGCTGCCACGGCCCACGCAAAGCCCCTGCACAGCAAGAACGGCTAAGCGCCCGCCCCTGCCGATCCGCTACGCTGCAGACCATTGAACCCGGGGGATGCGCGATGAGCGCGGCAGGCAGGGCGTTGTGGTACATCGAAACCCATGCGCAGTCGCCGTTGGCGCTGGCCGACATTGCCGCGGCGGCCGGTCTGTCGCCCTTCCATCTTTCGCGCCTGTTCCAGGCCCGCACCGGCACCTCGGTGATGCGCTACCTGCGCGGGCGCCGGCTGACAGCGGCGGCACAGCAGTTGGCCAGCGGCGCAGCAGACATCCTGCAGGTGGCATTGGGCGCTGGCTATTCCACCCATGCGGCATTCACCCGCGCCTTCTGCGAACAGTTCGGTCAGACCCCGGAGCGCGTGCGCGAACGTGGCGTGGCCGAGCTGCCACTGGTGCACGCCATCCGCCTGGACGACGCGCCACTGGCCTGCAGCGAGGCGCCGCGGCTGATCGACTGCCCCTCCTTCCAGCTGGCCGGCATCGGCATGCGCCATACGCGCCACAGCAGCGGTGCGATTCCCGCGCAGTGGGCGCAGCTGAACCGTGAGTGGCCCACACCGGCGCCGATCAGTTTCGGGGTGTGCTGCAACAGCGACGATGACGGTGGCTTCGACTATATCGCCGCGTTGCCGGTGAATGCCCTGCCGACGGTGCCCGCGCACTGGCAGCGGGTGGATGTGCCGGCCCGCCGCTACCTGCTGGCCTGGCATGCCGGCCACATCTCCACCATCCGTGCCACCTGGTTCTGGCTGCTGGACCACTACCTGCCTGCAAGCAGGCTCAGCCTGGCCAACGCGCCGGACCTGGAGCGCTACGACACCCGTTTTGATGAACACAGCGGCCACGGCGGCGTGGAAATCTGGTTGCCGGTGGACGAACGTACTGCCTGACAAGGAACGAGCGATGCACCTGATACGAAGCCTGATGGTACTGATGCTGGTTGCGGTTGTGCCCGCGGCGATGGCAGCCGCGCCCCCGGCCGCCGGCGAGCGCCACGGCGTCACCACGCTGGCCAGCGCGTCTGTGCGCGACGCCCAGCAGCGCAACTCGCTGCGCTATACCGTGTGGTACCCCGCAGTGGCCGGCAGCGCCGAACAACCGCTGTCGATCGGGCCACCGGACGCGCCCCTGTTCAAGGTCGGCAATGCCGCACCCGATGCCGCTGTGCTGGGCCAGCGCTTGCCGACGCTGCTGCTGTCGCATGGCAACGGCGGCAGCGCGCGCATGATGGGCTGGCTGGGTACGGCGCTGGCGCGTGCCGGCTATCTGGTGATTGCAGTGGACCATCCCGGCAACAACGCAGTGGATGCGATGACGCTGGCCGGCAGCATGCTGACCTGGCTGCGCGCCGAGGACCTGCAGGCCGCACTGGCGGCGGTGCAGGCAGACCCGCTTCTGGGCCCCCACGTGGATGCCGATCGCCTGGGTGTGGTGGGCTACTCGGCCGGCGGCTTCACCGCCCTGCTCACCGCAGGTGCGCGCCCGGACATGGACCGGTTGCTGGCCTTCTGCCAGTCGCATCCCGACGATGGCGTGTGCAGGCCGCAGCAGGAAGCCAGTGCACACACGATGGACGCACGGCGGGCGGCGGCGGCCACACCCGCGCTTTCACCGTACGTGCGGCAGGCCGGCGATGACCGCGCGATTGCCGGCGTGCGCGCGGTGTTCCTGCTGGCCCCCGCCATCGTGCAGGCGTTCGCACCCGGGCAGTTGCAGGCGCTGCGGCAGCCGGTGGCGATCGTGCTGGGCGCCGACGACGAGGTGGCACCGCCGGCCACCAATGGGGATGTGGCGGCCGCACTGGTTCCGGGGGCAACCCTGCATGCGTTGGCGGGTGTCGCGCACTACGATTTTCTATCCGAATGCACGCCACTGGCGAAGTCGCGGCTGCAGGCGCTGTGCTCGACCGCGGTACCGAAGGCGCAGACGCATGCCGTCGCGGTGGACGATGCGGTGCGGTTCTTTGGTTCGGCGCTGCGCTAGAGAGGGTCGAACATGGCGTATTCCTGAAGACGGCGCGTAACGATTCGTTGCGCGGACGACGACGTCGGCCGAAGGCACGGAGGTCTAGACTGGCCACTGGGTTCCGAGGAGATTCGACCATGCGCCTGTTGCACCTTGCACTGCCCGTTTCCGATGTTGCTGCCGTCGCCAGCTACTTCCGCGATGTCCTGCAACTGCAGGTGGATGGCGACCGTGTGCGGATCGGCTGGAGCACGATCCAGCTGCTGCCTGCAGAGGGTGTTGCAGTGGGCGGCGTGCACCTGGCCTTCAACGTGCCGGATAACCGTTTTGCCGACGCCATTGCCTGGCTGCGTGCGCGCACATCGTTGCAGCGCAGTCCCGAAGGCATCGATTACTTCGCGCTGGAAAGCAACTGGCAATCGCAGTCGGTGTATTTCACCGGACCTGATGGCCTGATTCTTGAACTGATCGGGCGCCGGCGGCTGCCCGCCGGCGATCGCAGCGGTGACTTCCATGGCAGCGAGATGACCTGCCTGAGCGAGGTTGGCCTGCCCAGCCACGACGTGGATGCGGTGCGCGAACAGGCCAGCCAGCGCTTCGGCCTGCAGCCCCTCAGTAAACCATCACCGCAGTTCGCGCCGATGGGCGATGACGATGGCCTGCTGATCGTGGTCGCCGCCGACCGCCGCTGGTTCCCCGAGCAGAAGGATCTGCCCAATGCGCAGGGGCTTGAGCTGACGGTGGGCGATATCAGCGGCAGCGGCGAACTGCGGGATGCCGCGCTGGGTTGGCGGGTGCAGGCCGCCTGATCTACCAGCTGCCCGAGGCACCGCCGCCACCGCTGCGACCACCGCCACCGGACCAGCTGCTGGAGCTGCTGGACGACGAGCTGGACGAGGACGATCCCGACGAGGAGCGGTAGCCGCTGGAAGAACCCCGGCCAGCGCGTACCTTCTCGCCCGGCAGCATGGTGAACACCCAGATGAAGTACAGGAACAGCGTGCATGCGCTGGAGATGATCGTTGCCAGCAGCCGTGCGTTCTCGTCGCTGGCACGGTCGATCGCCAGCAGTGCGCCAATCGCGTACCCGCCGGTCAACAGCAGCAGCAGCACCAGGCGCACGGCAAAACTGTTGCGGTTCTTCTGCCAGCGCGCGCGGCAGGCCTGTACCAGGAAGAACACCAGCATGGCGGCAATTCCGGCGGCGAGGTTCAGCAGCAGGTGCAGGGCGAGACTGGGCGGCAACTGGCCGCGTACCAGCATCACCACGACGAAGCCGGCACTGACCACCAGCATGCCGCGCAGCACGATGCGTAGGCCACGACTGCGGCGCCAGCACCAGCCCAGCAGGGTGGTCACCGGCACGCCCATGCCCAGCACGAACAGCAGACCGGGCAACACATAACGCGGCAACAGCAGGGCGGCCGCCAACAGGCCGGTGGCGATCACCGTCGCCATCAACGCCAGGCGTGCCCACGCCGACAGCCGTGGCCCGCCCTGTACGGGAGCCACGGCGTTGGCAGCCTGCGCCTGGCGTCGGCGCTCGCGACGGCTGCCGATGAAATCGGCCTCGGTTTTCGTCGACCGCAATCGTGGGGGCGAGCGCCACAGGCCGGCCAGGAAGCCGGCCAGCAGGGTCAGGGCGACGATCGTATCGGCCGTGCGCCAGTCCGGCGGCAGGACGTTGCGCGCAGCGTCTTCCCAGGGCGGCAAGGGCTCGCCATCCACCAGCGCTACCAGCACCTGGGTTCCGTCCAGCACGCCCTGGTCGAGGTTGCCTTCGCGCAGGCGCGGCACGATGGCCTTGTCGATGATGCGCGCGGCGTAGGCATCGGGAATGCTGCCCTCCAGCCCGTAGCCGGTCTGGATGCGCACGCGCCGATCCTGCACGGCCAGCAGCAACAGCACGCCATCGTCCACACCGGCACGCCCCAGCTGCCACTGCTCGAACACACGCTGCGCATAGGCTTCGATGCCCTCGTCGCCCACGCTGGGCACCACCAGCACCTGCAGCTGTGCGCCCTTGCGTGCCTGCAGCTGCAACGCCTGCTCACGCAGCGTGGCGCGGGTGCTGGCCGACAGTGCACCGGCGGTGTCCACCACCGGATCGTCCAGCGGCGGGATCGGCACGGCCGCCAGTACCCACAGCGGCACCAGGCAGAGCAGCAGCAGGTGCCAGCCGCAACGCTGCAGAACAGACCCCAGCGCTGTGCGGCTCATGTGCCCTGCCCTGCCTCGATCTGTGCATGCAGGGCCTGCAGCTGTTCAACGTTGTGCGCAAATACCCGCAGGTCCGCATCCACCAGCGCTGGCCAGTCCGGTGCATGGCCCAGCAGCTGCGCCACCTGCTCCTGCGGCGCACGGTCGAAGCCTTCGCCCAGCACGGCCAGGTAACGCTGGCGGAACCCGTCCGGGTCCTGCTGGTCCTGTACATACAGCTGCACCGCCAGCAATCCGGCGTAGAGATAGTTGACCAGGTACTGCGGGTCGTCATACATCAGGCGCTTGCTGATCCAGGTGTTGCGCAGCTGCGGGTAGCGTTCCGGCTGCTGGCCGAAACGTTCCAGCACCTTGCCGGTGAGCGCATCCAGATCATCGGCCGTGCCCAGTGCGTTGCTGGCCACGCCCTGGTAGATCGACTGCTCCAGCTGCGCTTCCTCCGAAGCAGTGAACAGCTGCAGCACCATGTCATCCAGCAGCGATTTCAGGTAATAGGCCTTGGCGCGCGGGTCGTGCGCCTGCTGGTACAGCTGGTCGCGGAAGCGCAGCTCGTTGTAGATGGCAAACGCTTCGGTGAGCCACTGGCTGCCGTTCTGCTGCAGGGGGGATGCATTGCCGCGCTGCATCCATTGCCCGTGCACGGCATGCCCGGCTTCATGGACGATTTCCACGTCGCTTTCCAGATCACCACTGCGCCGCCCCACGAACAGCAGCGACGGCACGCCGGGTGCCGCGAGCTGGAAGGCGTCCTGGCTGCGGTTGCCCAGCGTGGTAGCCAGATCCATGCGCCGGTTTACCGGGTCCAGCAGGGCGCGCAGTTCGGCCACATAGTCTGGCCCGAGGTGCTGCATGGCGTCGGCGGCGGTATCGCGCAGCTGCGGCAGCGTCAGCACCGGCGGCGTGTAGCCGGCATCGGGCAGGGTGGTATCCCACACCTGCGGCGAGCTCAGGCCGCTGTGTGCAGCGTGCTGCAGCAGCATGTCCTGGTAGGTGCGGCGCGCGGCCGCGTGACGTTCGATCGCGGCCAGCGTGGTGTCGACCGTGGTGGTATCCAGACCCATGCGGCGGTAGCCCCGCGCGGTGGCCGAACCGTCGCCCTGCAGGCGTGCGGCGGCATCATTCACCTGTACCAGCCCCAGCAACACCGAGGCCATCGGATCGCGGCGCGACTGCAGGCCCTGCCAGTACCCTTTCCAACCGGCTTCGCGCAGCGCGCGATCCGGATGCTGGGCCAGGGCCAGCCGGTCGGTACCGGTATCCCAGCGGCGGCCATCGCCTTGCAGCTGCGGGAACTGCGCGCTGTGCATGATCTGCCGGCGCAGGCGCGCGAAGGTATCCAGCGCCGGGTCGGCCAGCGCATCCACGGCATCATCCAGCGCCGGGTTGGCCGGCGCCGCGCCTTCCTGCAGCGCGCGGGCGCGCATGAAACCATACGGCGCCACCCATGCCGCGTCTGCCGGCGCATCACGCAGCGCCGCCCGCGCGGCTCGCGCGATGCGGCTGCACAGCCCCATCACCTGGTCCAGTGCCTGCGCCGGACGGCGATCACGCGCATTGCGGGCGGCCTGCAGGTGCAGATAAGCGTGATGGCGCAGGCAGCTTGCCTGCAGCACTTCGGCACGACGGAAGCGCGTGGCCGGGTCGCTGGCCGCTGTGCCCTGCAACGCGGCAACCTGTTCGCCCAGCGCGGTGCGTGCCGTCTGTTCGGCAGCCGCACTGGAAAAATAGGCACGGTCATCGGCGTGCAACGACTGCGCAGCCACCGTGCCGGTGGTCGCCATCGCCAACAACGTGGCAATGGCGGTGTAGATGATGTGCGTCCTGCGTGCTTGCATCGGCGTCTCCCTGCCTGTCGCGGACATCGAGCCTAGCAGCTGTCGCCCTGCCCGCCTGTGCAGGATCAGCCGGTTGCCTGCGCGCTCAGATCGATTCGTCGTCGCGCCGCACCAGCTGCCAGCAAGGTGCCTGCGCAAAGGTGTAGCGCTGCTGGTCGCTGCTGTTGGGCGTTCGCATCAGCACTTCCATCTGGCCATCCGGCAAACGGGTGACGGACATTTCGCGTCCCTGGCCGGGCAATGACGACGGATTGGGCATCACCGGCCATTCCACGTCGGCCAGCGGCACCTTCCTTACCACCGTGACGGGCTCTGGCTGTGCGTCCGCATCGACATGGCTGTCCAGCAGCGGGTCGGCGGTGGATGCTTCCTGCAGGATGATCTCGCGCCCGAAGTGCTGCAGGAAGCTGTCAAACGCCGGGTGCGGGCAGGCAGCGGCGGTTGCTGTGCCCTGCACCGCCGGTGCCGCCGGGGTGGCCGTTGCCAGCGCTGCCGCTGCGTCGGGTGTGGGCGTTGCCGGGGCGGCAGGCGCGGCCTGCGGCGCGGGGCTGCAGCCGGCCAGCATGATGCCAGCGGCGAGGGCAAGTGCGGTTGCCGGGGAAAGCATGTTCACGGGATCCTCCTGATTCCGGGGTGGACACGCACCGATCGGTACGGGCCGGGAGAGGCAAGGATAGCCGCTGCCGCCCTGCGCTGACTGCCTTGGGCACCCGGGTAGACTACGCTGCTACGCCTTCCTGCCTGGGGTTTCCATGCGCGCGCTCCTGCTTGTCTTCAGCCTGCTTCTGCCCACCCTGTGGCCCGCCTTGGCGGCAGCTGTGGAAGTACGCGACGGCGACCTGCTGTTCGTCACCGCCGGCCATGGCGGACTGAGCGCGGCCATCGATGATGCGACCAGCAGGCAGGATGCGCCCAGCTTCGATCACGTGGCGCTGGTGGCCAGGGCGCACCGCCAACTGCAGGTGCTGCATGCCGATGAAAAGGGCTCGCGCCAGCAGGCTCTGGCCGACTTCCAGCAGGAAGCGCGCGACAAGCATCGGCAGATCGTGGTCTATCGGCTGCGTGCACCGCCGCCGCACGCCATCGCCGATGCCGTGGCTACCGCTCGCACGATGCTGGGCAGACCGTACAACACCACGTATGTGTTGAACGAAGACAGCTACTACTGTTCGGACTTCATCGAACGCGCCTTCCGTGCACACCACGTGTTCGCGCTGCAGCCGATGAACTTCCGCAACCCGCAGACCGGCGAGATCTCCCGGCATTGGGTTGACCTGTACCGCGGCATGGGCATGGATGTACCCCAGGGGCTGCCGGGTACCAACCCCAACGACATGGCCGCCGCGGCAGTGCTGCAGCGGGTGGGTGTGCTGGAATGAAAGAAGCCCCGCACAGGGCGGGGCTCCGGGATTCACGCGTGGCCGCAGCCAGGGTCATTCTTCCTCGTCCTGCCCGCCCTGCTGCTGGTTCTGGTTGCGCTTCTGCTGTTCCTGCTGCTGTTGCTGCTGCTGGTCGCGGCCCTGCTGCTGATCCTGCTGGTTCTGCTGGCCCGGCTGCTTCTGGTTCGGGTTCTGGTTCTGCTGTGCCATGTCCGATCTCCAAAGCCACTCGCGAAATGCGGTGGACGGGGCCATCGTCTGCAGCGGTTGGTTAATCACGCGTGGGTGCGCAGCTACAGCTGTGTGTACAGCCGTGAATGAACACGCCAGACGCCTAGTGGCACAAGCCACTGAAGGATTCATACGGGTTTGGCATGTGCTCATGCCGCGCTCAGCAACAGACCTATTCAGCAGGTTGCGGCCTGCCAGCACGCGCATGGCGCGCCGGTCAGGCCCCGGCTTGCGATGTACTGCCTGCGGTTACGGCATCACCGGCGGCACATAGGCCAGGGTCATGCCCAGCAGCCACAGCAGGCCCAGCACCAGCGGGATGTGCACCAGCAGCTGGATGAAGGTGAAGCCGACGATGTCGCGCGCCTTCAGGCCCAGCACGCCCAGCAGCGGCAGCATCCAGAACGGATTGATCAGGTTGGGCAGCGCCTCGGCTGCGTTGTAGACCTGCACCGCCCAGCCCAGGTGCGCCTTCAGCTCATTGGCGGCCTGCATCACGTACGGCGCTTCGATGATCCACTTGCCACCACCGGACGGCACGAAGAAGCCCAGTACCGCCGAGTACACGCCCATCACCAGCGCGAAGCTGTCGGTGCTGGCCACATGCACGAACAGGCTCGACAGCCGGTGCGCCAACGTCTGCCCGTCACCGCCGGCGGCATGGGTGAGGATCATCGCGATGCCGCCGTACAGCGGGAACTGGATCAGCACGCCGGTGGTGCTGGGCACCGCCTTGGCCACCGCATTGAGGAAGCTGCGCGGACGCCAGTGCAGCAGCAGGCCCAGCGAAATGAACAGGAAGTTGTAGGTATTGAGGTTGGCGATCGCGCTGACCAGCGGCTTGTTGGCAAATTCATTGAACAGCCAGCCGAAGGCCAGCAACGAGAGCAGGATGGTCAGCACCGGGCTGTATTCCAGCCACTCACCGGGGGCGCGTGCGCCGCTGCAGCGGTTCCGGTTCGGCCTGGGCGGCGCCGGGGAAGTCTTCGGCGGTACGCGCACTGGCGGCGGCCGGCGCGGTCAGCCACGCAATCAGCAGCGAGACCAGGATCAGTACCGAGGTCAGTGCGATCGACTGCCACAGGAAAATGGTTTCGGTGAACGGCAATACGCCGGTGATCTCCACCAGCCCCGGCGGCATGCTGGCCGGGTTGGCCTGCAGCTGCGCGGCCGATGAACTCAGGCCCATTGCCCACACCGCGCCCAGACCGAGATAGGCCGAGGCGCCAGCGGCGCGGTAGTCCATGCGCAGTTCCGTGCGGCGAGCCAGCGCCCGCACCAGCAGGCCGCCGAACACCAGCGAGAAGCCCCAGCTGAGCAGCGAGGCCAGCATGCTGACCAGGCCCACGTACACCACCGCACCACGGCCGGTGCGCGGCACCCGGGCGAGGAAATCGATGAAGCGTGCGACCACCGGCGCGGTAGCCAGGGCATAGCCGCCGATGACCACGAAGGCCATCTGCATGGTGAACGGAATCAGGCTCCAGAAGCCATCGCCGAAGGCACTGGCGGTGGCCTGTGGCGTTGCCCCCATGCCCATCGCCGCCAGTGCGACGATGACCACGCCAAGCACCGCGAACACATACGCATCGGGAAACCACTTTTCCGCCCAGGCGGCCGAGCGCAACGCGGCGCGCGCCATCCAGCCGTCCTGTACTGCTGCTGTCGAGGCCATCGCCTGCTCTCCCGGATTCAATGGCCCGATTCTGGGTGGTGGGGCGCGGGCTGTCAGCCACCTATTGGTCTTAGGTGACTGCCCGCCGGGCATGGCCCGGCGGCCTTCTCAGCGCAGCGCCAGATCGACCGCGATGCCGGCAAACAACGCGGCACCCACCCAGTTGTTGTGCAGGAAGGCCTTGAAGCACGGGCCGCGCTCGCGGTTGCGGCAGATCCAGAACTCGTACACCACCAGCAGCGTGGCCACGGCCACACCGGCCAGGTAATACCCGCCCAACCCGCCACGCACGCCCACCAGGGCCATCGTGGCCAGGAACAATGCGTACAGCACGCCCTGGATGACCAGGTCCAGATCGCCGAACAGGATCGCGGTGGAGTGCGAGCCCATCTTCAGGTCGTCCTCGCGGTCGACCATCGCATACCAGGTGTCATAGGCGGTGGACCACAGGATGTTGCCGGCGTACAGCAGCCAGCCCAGCAGCGGCACTTCGCCCTGCACGGCGGCGAACGCCATCGGGATGCCCCAGCCGAAGGACATGCCCAGATAGACCTGCGGCAGGTGCGTGTAGCGCTTCAGGTACGGGTAGCTGGCGGCCAGGAACACGCCGATGAAACTCAGGCCGATGGTCAGGCCGTTCAGGGTCAACACCAGGCCGAAGGCCACCAGCATCAGTACCGCAAACAGCACCAGCGCGGCGCGGCCACTGATGGCGCCGGTTGCCAGCGGGCGCGCCTTGGTGCGCTCCACGTGCGGGTCGAGCCAACGGTCGGCGTAGTCGTTGATGACGCAACCGGCCGAGCGGGTCAGCCAGACGCCGGCGCTGAACACGAACAGGGTCCACAGCGGCGGCAGGCCACCGGCGGCCAGCCACAGCGCCCACCAGGTCGGCCACAGCAGCAGCAGGGTCCCGATCGGGCGATCGGCGCGCATCAGCGTCCAGTAATGCCGCCAGCGCGGCGTCGCCGGCGAGTGCGGCGCAGTAAGGGGGGTATCAGCCATGGCACTAGGATACTCCTGTGCCTTCAGGCCGACTTTGCCGTGGGGGGAGATTTGTGCGGCGAAACTGGATAGAATGCCCATCCCGCACCGCCTCATGGCGCTGCGATGCCCGCCCCGGCACTGGTCGGTGGCGCGGCGGTTCCACCACGCGCTCGTAGCTCAGCCGGATAGAGTAGTGGCTTCCGAAGCCATTGGTCGGGGGTTCGAATCCCTCCGGGCGCGCCATCTCCCTGTGACGATTTCGACCTGGTCGCTTCCTGACTGGAATGGTCGAAGCGTGCGCCCTGTCTCATCGGTGGAGACATCTGCACCGCACGATCAGGACCTTCGCTCGCCGCTCCCGGACATTGAGTAGACTCGCCAGCATGGGAATTGCCTTGCCCGCACGGGACAGTCTTGGCGTCGGCCTCTATTCGTATGCCGACGCCGCGCGCTTCATTGGCGGCAAGCCATCCGAGCTTCGACGATGGGTGAAGGGGTATGAGAGCCGCCGGCAAGGCCAGCGTGAGACCCATCCACCGCTCTGGTCGTCGCAGTGGGCGGGCTCAGACATCGACGGAATCGGTTTTCGCGATCTGATTGAACTCCGCTTCGTCCGTACCTTCGTGGCATGTGGCGTCCCGCTCAATCTGATCCGGCGCACCATCGGCGAACTGCATGAGCGCCTGGGCAAGGAGTATCCCTTCACCAGCACCAGCTTCAAGACCGACGGCCGCCGGATTTTCATGGAACTTCTGGATGAAAGCGGTGATGCGGCGCTGGTCGACGTGGTAAAGCGCCAGGACGTCATGCGCAAGGTCATCGCGCCATCACTGCGCGACGGCATCGAGTTGGGTATCGATGATCGCGCCGAGCGCTGGTTTCCCCTCAAGGGATCCCGGGCGGTGGTGTTTGATCCAAAGCGCAGCTTCGGTCAGCCCATACTCTCCGAATCGGGTGTGCCAACGATCGCCATCGTCGAGGCGCTGCACGCTGAAGGCGGCGACGAGCGGCGGGTCGCCCGCCTGTATGACCTGCCGCTTGCAGCAGTCCGCAAAGCACTCACGTTTGAACGCGGGACGGCACCTTGAAAGCGCAGATCGACGAGAACCTTCCGCCTGGGCTGGCGCGGGCCATCGACGCGATTGCACGCAGTGAGGATCACGAGGTTTTCCACGTAAGGGAATTCGTGGAGCCAGGCACAACCGATCTGGAATTGTTCGAGGCGGCCATACAGCGCGACATCCGCGTTCACGTTACCCAGGATCATCACCAGCGCAGACCCGCGGAACGTGAAGCCATTTCACGCCTCGGACTGACAGTGTTTGTGCTGGCCAAAGGATGGAACACCCTGAGCCACTATGATCGTGCCGCGCGACTGCTGGAGTGGTGGCCCAAGATGATGCAGCAGGCAGAACTGATCCAACCCGGGGCCCTGTTCCGCGTTCCGCATGCCCGGGCGTCTGGCGGACGGCTGACCCAGATCAAGATGACGCGTTAGCGGGTGACCGCGATGCCAGGCAGCGTTCTGCATTCGTGTTGATGTCAGTCGAGCATGGCTCGACGCTGCGCCACACAAAGGTCGGGCACCGGACAGGCAGCCGCGGTGGCCAGGGCGAGGTCTTCCCACCTGCCATGGCGCGGCAACAGGCCGCGCGGCATGCGCGGCCCACGACGTCCGTGTCGTTGTCCTGTCCAGTCGCCCGTTGGAAGAAGTCAGCCCTCGAGCAGATCCTTGAAGCGCGCCAGCGAGGCCATGTGGAAGTGCACCGCCGCCAACCACCCCTGGCGATGCCACGCCAGCACGGTCGCCTCGGGCAGCGCGGCGAAACGTTCGCCGTCGACCACCTGGAAGCCGAGCAGGCTGGAGGTTCGACCATCGGCATGCGCCACATCGGCCTGGCGCTCCACCAGTACCCCCGAAGCCAGCAGCTGCGCACTGAAGGCGGCGGTCGCGGTGGCTTCGCCGGTGAAGGTTTCGCAGAACTGCAACGCCTGGCGGGTCAGCTCGCTGGGCTGGCCATCGGCCTCGAACAGTGGCTGGCCTTCGTCACCCCCGGTACGCAGCATCGCGGCGTCGGCATCGATGGCCAATGCGTAGCCATCGGGTTGGGTGGTACGCGCGAACACGAACGGATAGCGGCGCACGTAGGCCGGAACATAGGCGCCACTCTGCCATCGGTCGGCCACCACGAACCGATTGTGCTCGGCCTCCAGCCCCAGTACTGCCATCGGCGCGGCTTCTTCGCCAACAAACACCAGGGGATAGCAACGGGCAGCAGCGGCAAATTCGCCCAGCACCAGTGGCACGGCATGGCTGGCCGCAGCGAAGGCGGCATCGCCGGGCAACAGACGCCAGCCTGCGTGGTCGCGCGACGACAGCATGACCGGCGCGCGGTACAGCGGCGGGTGCAGCGGGGGGGCCCCTTCCTGCGTGAGCAGTGCTTCCGCGGCAGAACCCTCGGCAACAGACAGTGGGGAGTCTTCGATCATTTCAGTTTGCATCCAGAGTGCGGGGAAAATGACCGGCGCAGACGCCGGCCAACACATCAGAAGCCGGCGTTCACTTCCAGCTGGAACACATCGATGGACTGCGGCGCACCGGTGATTTCCTTGGCCGCCATCCAGCGTCCGGTCAACGACACGTTCTTGTCGAACATGTACGAGCTGCCCAGGTAGTAGCCCTTGGCATTGGTGCCGCCGAGATGGAAGTTGGAATCGTTGTACGCATCGGGAAGCGCATCGGCCTCCAGCCGCTTGTAGCCCAGCCACAGGTTCCAGTCGCCGGCCTGCTTCAACGCAAGATGGCCGAAGGTGGCCTGCGCCATGTAGGCCATGTCGCCGCTGTCGATGTCCTGCGGCCCGGCAACGCCGTTGGCGGCCGTGGCCAGGTTGGTGACCACACCGCCCTGTGCGCGCCGCCACATGGCGTTGCGATCGAAGGCCAGGTTCTTGATGCCATGGCCTTCCAGACGCAATGCGTAGCCGGCGAACAGCGGCGTTTCCCAGGCCAGGTTGAGGTCCAGCAGCTCGAACTCCGATGCCAGGCCCACGTACTGCGGCATCGGTGTATTGGCCGGGTCCAGCGGGTTCAACGCGATGTTACGCAGCAGCATCAGGGTGTTGCCCTTCTGCATGAACGCGGGTCGTGACCAGTCGCTGCTGCAGAAATCGGCACCGGCATACAGCGCGCAGGGCTGCGAGTACTCACCGGCGATGTTGCGGAAATCAAAGTAACCGACGGCCGCGCGCAGCCTCTGCTCGTTGCCGAACTGCCAGTCCGCGCCCACCTGCAGGCCATTGAGCCACTTGTTCTCGCTCTTCATCTTGCTCTGGCTGGTATTGGGGAAACCGTCGGAGGAATACTCCAGCGGGGTCAGGCCCAGCGTTGCGAACAACGAGAGGCCGTCATCGCCCAACGCCTGGCGGTACTTGAACGCCACGCCATCGAAATTGAGGTCGTTGGAGAACAGGGTGTCGGTGGACCAGTAAGGATTGCCGAAGCGGCCACCGATCACTTCCAGTCCCTGCACCGGCGCCCATGACAGCCAGGCCTGGTCCAGCCAGACATCCTTCTTGGCCAGGCCGCCGCCAAGGGTCTGGGTGGAGGACACCGGGCCATTGTCGTTGCCGGTGGCCAGGCGCACGCCGGCGCGGGTGTGTTCGCCCAGATCGGCCACCACGCCCAGCCGCGCGCGGATGCGCCAGGAATTGTTGCGGTCCTGCCGGTTGTTGCGCAGCGGCGGCAGGCCCAGATGGGTATTGCCGTTGACGTCGTAGCCGTTGCCGGCGTTGATGCGCGCCCAATCCACTTCGATGTCGCTGTTGCGCTCGGAATACAGGCGGCTCTCGTTGCGCACGCGCACATCCCCCTGCACGCGCAGGCGCTGGGTCCACTCCGGCACCTGGTCCGGTGCAGCCCAGCCACTGGCCTTGGCTTCGGCCATCACGCTGGCCTTCAGTTCGTCGCGGATCTCATCGCGCACGGTCTGCGGGATGTACGGCACGCGCACATCGCCGGCCTGCGCGGTGCCACCGGCCGTGCTGGCCACGGGGACGGCACCCGCATCGCGCTGTGCTTCCAGCAACAGGGCCTGGCCGGCTTCCTGGGTCAGTGCGCCGCTGTCCATCAGGCCGCGGATCAGCTTGATCAGGGTGCTTTCAGCACCGCCCTGCTGGGCATGGACGCCGCCGCTGGCCAGCACCAGCACGATGCCGGTGGCCACCGCAGAGCGACGCAGGTGCCGCAGCACGGAATAAGAGTTGGAACGGGTCATCGGCTTGCTCGCAGAAAAGGGAAATTCGATGGGAAGAGCTCATGGCGGTGTTCAGCCGCCTGGGCGGCGGCCCTGTACCAGCACACGCGCAGGGAAATCCAGCGATGCCGGTGGGCGCTCGTCGATGCGGCCGACCGCGCGGATCGCCTGCAGGACGCGGTCATCGGCGTCGGCATTGCCGCTGCCACGCAGCAGTTCGACTCGGCTTACCGCGCCGTCGGCGTCCAGCCAGATGTTGACCGTCAGCTGGAACGCCAACCGCCGCACCTGCTCGTCGCGCGCGACCGCCTGCTGCAGCACATAGCCCAGATAGCGGCCATAGCTGGCGTTGCCGGCGCCACCGCTGCCGGTGCCACTGCGGCCACCGCCGCTGCCGGACTGGATACCGAAGCTGTCGCCACCGGCCTGCGCGTCGGCGTCCATGGTCACCGGGTCAGCGGTGTCCGGGGTGGGCGCTTCTTCGGTCGGCTTGGGGACTTCGTCCAGCGGCTCCGGTTCGGGCATCACCTCTTCCGGCTTGGCTTCCGGCTCGGGCTCAGGTTCCGGCGGCGGTGGCGGCGGCGGGGGTGGCAACATCACCATCGGCACCTCAGCCACAGGCCGCCGCGTGCTGGCGGTGTTCTTGAACAGCAGCAGCCACACCAGCAGCGCCAACAGCGCGACAACGGCGGGCACCACCAGCAAGGGCCACCAGCGCCGCCATGCGGGAACCGCGCGGGCAGCGTGGGAATGGAGTGGCGTCACGTGTTCACCCCTGCACTTTTCCGGTGACCAGGCCCACCTGGCTCAGGTCGATGCGACGCAACAGATCCAGCACCTCGACCACGCGGGCGTACTGCACCTGTGCATCGCCGCGCACGATCACCGGGAAATCCGGGGTCAGCGCCTTCTCGGTGCGCAACCGGTCTTCCAGTTCGGCCAGGCTCACCGGATAGGCGTCCAGGAACACCTGGCCGTTGTTGTCCACGGTGATTGCCTTGGTCTTGGGTTTTTCCAGGGCCATGCTGGAACTGGCCTTGGGCAGGTTCACCTGGATGCCTGGAATGGAGGCGTTGCTGGTGAGGATGAAGATCACCAGCACCACCAGCAGCACGTCCACGAAAGGCGTGACATTGATGCCCTTCTCGCGCTTCTTGATGCCGAATCGCTTTGCCCTGGCCATGGCAGTGCCCCTCAGGCCAGGACCGGACGCGCGATGGCGGCCGGTGCGCTGCGGTCGAATTCTTCGGCCAGCCGCGCGGTGAATTCATCGACGAACACCGACATGTCGGCAGCGATCGCTTCGGCGCGCGATGCCAGCCAGTTGTAGCCAAACAGCGCCGGGATGGCGACGCCAAGGCCGGCGGCAGTACACAGCAGCGCGGCGGCCATGCCAGGTGCCACCGAGTTGATGTCCACCGCGCCCGCCATCGCGGCCACCACGAACACCAGCATGATGCCGATCACGGTGCCGAACAGGCCCACATACGGTGCGCCCTCGATGGTGGTGGACAGCCAGTTCATGCGCTTGGACATGCGCTCGCTTTCGCGGGTCACTTCGGCATCCATCGACGCACGGATCGAGGTGATCGCTGCGGCGGTCAGGCCATGATGGTGCGAGCCACGCCCGTCCATTTCCTCCATCGCGATGCGGTACAGCTTCCACAGGGTGGAGTTGTCGCGCACCTGCGGCGCCAGCACGCCGCTGCGTTCGACCTGCTGCAGGGCGGCCACCGGCGCGCCGGCCACCTTGCGGTACTGCTCGGAGAACGCCACGTTGGCACGGGCGACGGTACTGAAATAGCGGCTCTTGGCAATCATGATCGACCACGACAGCAGCATCATCAGGCCCAGGATCACCACCACCACCCATGCATCCACCGGCATCGCCTTGAGGATGAAGCCGAAGTGGCTGACGCCGGCCGACTGCTCGTCCTCACCAAAGGCCAGCAGGCGCGATTCGGCGCCCTGCGCGGTCGCGTCGGCGAGCAGCAGCGTGGCCGGGCGCGCGACCTTGGACACGCGTACTTCGTCGATGTCACCCAGGAACGGCTGCGCCATGGCGATCGCATCTGCATCGCCGGCGGCAGGTGCGCTGTCGGCACCGATCAGGGCCTGGCCTGCCAGCGCCGGCAATGCCGCATCGATCCGGCTTGCTTCATGACCGCCAACCCACAGCACCACCGTGCCTTCGCTGGCCGTCACAGCCAGGTGCGTCCACTGCCCTGCCACCAGCGCCGGTACGGCCTGGCTGCGCTGATCGTTGACGCGCACGTAGGGAACGCCGTTGTCGAGGCCGACGATCACCACGCTGGCGCCTTCACGGCGCGCATAGAGGGCCTGGTCGGGGCCAAACTGGGCCGGCTTGATCCATGCCGAGAAGGTCATCGCGCCGCCGGCGGCAATCGCCAGTGATGGCGAGCCCGGCAGCTGCAGCGGCGTGCCGGACAGGCGCGCACCGCGGCCGATGATGGCGCCTTCGGCGGCGGTGAACGTGCCGCTGGCCGGATTGGCGTAGGCGGTGGTGTCGCGTGCCTCATTGCCGTTGTCGGCGAAGTGCAGCACCGCGCTGTAGTCCGGATCGAACACGCGCTGGCCATTGCTGGTGGCCGGCGCATTGGCGTTGCCGTAGTACATCCATACCGTCTGCGGCGCGGTGCCGCTGAGGCTGGGCACATCCACCCAGATCAGCGCCATGCCCAGGCCTGCGTCGTACTGCTCGATCTGGTGGTTCAACACGGTGTGTCCATCGGCACCGACGAAACGGATGTCCTTGCCACCTTCGGCCACCCCGTCGAAGGCGAAGTTGCCGGTGTGCAGGCGTACCAGCACGGGGGTGCGCCCAAGATTGCCGCCGAGCGCAGCACCGCCCGGGCCAGCGTCCAACGTGATCGATTTGCGGTACTTCCATTCCGCCTGCCACCACGGCGTATCGGCGCGGGCAGTGCCGAGCACGGACAGGCTCAGGCAGAACAACAACAGGGCAAGAAAGCGTTGCATGGGAAGATCTCCAGGGAATTCGGAAGCGCCGGGCTCAGTAGCTGGCGCCGAGGCTGAGATGCAGGCGATTGGCGCCCTTGGTGGTGGTCGGCCCATCGCTGAGCGTGCGGCCGTAATCCAGGCGCAGGTTGAAGTGGTCGGTGATGCGCAGGCTGCTGCCAACGCCGATGGCCGACATCCAGTTGCTGTCGGTCTGTTCGGGCAATGGCCGGCGCAGGCCCAGCCAGGCGCCATCCACGAAGCTGTAGAAGCGCCATTCCTGCAGGCCCCACACGCTGAAGGGGCGCGTGCGCCATTCCAGCGTGGCCAGTGCACCGTAGTCGCCGATGCCTTCGGCCGAGCGGTAGCCACGCGTGGTGTACATGCCGCCCGCAGCGAACTGCTCGCCCGACACCAGGGGCTGGTCGGTCATCTGCGCCGAAACACGGGCAAACCACTGCGCACCGCTGTCCAGGGTGTAGGTATCGCTGATGTCGAACTTGACCGCGAAGAAACTTGGATCGGCGTAGGCGCGCTTCCAGTCGAATTCATCACCGGAGCTGCCATAGCCAAGCAGACTGCGTGTGCCGAATACTGCTTGCAGGCTGACGCTCAGCTGATGTTTTTCGCCTTGGCGGAAGCCGCTGTAGGCGAAGGTGATGGGGGCGTACTTGAGCGGCGCGAAATCGGAGGCCTGGCCGACCATCGCCACCGATTCATCCAGGTCCTTGAAGTCGATGCCGGCGGACAGCTGGTGCCACCACGCGCCGGTCATCGGCAGGGTGTGATTGAGCTTCAGGCCCAATGCGTGGCCCTTGCCGGTCACGTTGGTCTGGCCGCTGGAAACCACGTTGCTGTCGGAGCGGTAGCCGGAAAACTCCAGCATCCAGTCCGGGCCGGCCAGCGGCAGGCCATAGGATGCCGACAGCACGTTGGCCTGGTCCAGATCCTGCGGGGCGGCAAAGAAGGTGAGCGAAGCGGTGTGGTCGCGCTGCCACAGGTTGTCATTGCCGATGCTGAGGGTGCTGCGCAACGGCTCGGTATCGACGCTGTGGTCGTTGTTGACGCTGGCGCTGAACCGCCATGGCGATGCGTCATCCACCTTGAGTTCGACATCCATGCGGCCATCCGCGCCGGGCTTGACCAGCGGGATGACCTGCCGCTTGCCGTTGCGGTTGAGTTCGGTCAGCTGTGCCTGGGCCAGGGCGAAGTCCGGCACCACGCCGGCCTGCAGGGCCGGAACGCGGTCGCGCAGGCGCTGCGGATCATTGTGCTGCGCGCCAACCACCTTGACCTCGCCGACGCGGGTCTCGCTGACCTGCAGGATCACCACGCCACCGCTGACCTGCTGCTCGGGCAGTTCGACATACACCGACTGGTAGCCCTTGCCCTGGTAGGCCGTCTGCAGGGCCAGCCGTGCCGCTTCGACATCCTGCAAGGTGCGGTCCGGGCCCAGGTACGGGGTGACCGCACGTTCGATCGCGCGTGCGTCCAGCACGCTGTTGCCACGCACGAGGTATTCGTTGATGTTGATGCGCGCGGCGGCCGGCGCAGTGGTCGGGGCCGGCTCCTGTGCAGCGGCCAGCGGAATCACGCACATCAGGCACAGCGGCAGGGGCGCCCAGGCCCCTGCCTTGGTCGGGAAGAACATCAGTGGCGTCTCAATGCGGAAAAATGGGAAGGCGATGCAGATGGGTCGCGCGGTGGCATCGTCATTGCCGCTTGGCCGCAGAAGTGGCCATGCGTGCACGCTGTTCGGCGGTCAATTCGCCCATGCCGACCACCTGCACCACGCTGTCCGGGTCGTAGCGGTCGTCGTCGCGCGCCGGACGCGTGCTGCTGGTGGCCTCGCCAAAGCCGAGCACCTGCACGCTGATGGTCGACGGCTGGGCCTGATGGGTCTGCCGCTTGACCATCTCCTGCGCTGCCTGCACGGCACTGCTGGCAGCGGTACTGGCCGAGGTCAGCGCATTGACGTTCACCGCAGCCACTACCGGGATGCCAGCGGACTTTCCCTGCACCTGGATGTTGTCGGCGTTCAGTACCTGCAGCGCGGCCAGGTTGACGTTGCCGGAGACCCGGATACCGGCCTCACCGGCGTCGATGGTGCCCAGCGGCGCGATCAGGTCGATGTCACCCGGCGCGATCTCCGGAATCGGGTTGAGGGTGGCGATGCCGGCGCCGGTGGTGGGCGTGTTCGGTGACAGGCTGACGTTGCCCACGCTGTCGTAGACGCGGCGCTGCGGGGTGTAGACCACGGTGGTCTTGCTGCCACGTCCGGCGTTGATGTCACCGCCGGCCGACCAGGCCAGGATGTTGCCGCCGAAGGTGGTGAAGACACGGCTCTGGCCGAGCAGGATGCTGTCACGCGCGTAGATGCTGATGTCCCCCTCGCCCTGGGTCATCACGCCCGAGCCTGCGCCCGGCACGAAGCCACCGTCGATACCGACCAGCGTGCGTCCGCCCGGGGTCATGATCTGCACGTCACCGCCGAACTGGGTGTGGATGCCGGCGTCGACCACTTCGTAGTACGCCACGCCGTAGGACGGACTGCCCATCGCCTGCCACTCGGCCTTGCTGATGTAGGTCTTGCCCGGTGTCGGCCGATCCTTGCCGACACCGTTGGTGCTGATGTACTCGTCCACATACAGCGCACTGCTGAACAGCGTGAGATCGCCGTTGTAGCGGCCACCGTTGTCACCGCCGGGCAGCAGGGTGGCGATCGCTTCACGACCGCGCACGTAGCTGCCAAAGCGCTTGCCATCGGCATCGTTGTACTCGCGGCCGGCGCTCTTCAGTTCGGCGTAGTAGACATTACGCAGGAACGCATGCTGCTGCTCGGCGGGCAGGGCCGCGAAGAACGCGCGCGCATCCATCGTGCGGGCATCGAAGTGCAGGCCCAGGCCGTTGTCAGCGCTGAAGCGGGTGCTCAGCCAGTTCACCAGATGCAACTGGCTCTGCAGGCGGAACTCGCGCGCCAGCGAACGGTTGGCGACACTGCCGCCACTGGTCAGTGATGCAGCGCGCGCCTGGTCCAGTTCGGCCTGCTTGCTGTCCAGGTAGGCGCTGGCGCCGGCGGCGTCGCCGCTGTATCCGAATTCGCGCTGCAACCATTGCGGCAGCGTCAGCTCGCCACTGTAGATCGACGCGGCCTTGCCGGGTTGCTCGGACAGCGGCCGCTCCGGATCGGCCAGGTTCATCGCATCCAGATAGCGCGCAGCAAATGCATTCCAGTCCGCACCGGCGCCCATGCCAGCGGCCACCACGATGCCTGCACCGCTGCCGCGGTCGCTGGAACCTGCCTCGACAACGTTGCCCAGCGATTTGATCTCGCCCTTGTCGGCCAGGTACACGTTGCGCCCGGCACTCACATCCAGAAGGCCGGGGCCGGTGACATAGAAGGTGCTGAAGCGGATGTCACGCCCGGCCTGCACCACCGAGATGTCATCGGCGTGGCCGTGCGCGATCAGGTTGCCGCGGCCTTCGCCGACGGTATCCTTCTGGCCCAGGCCGGTACCGCTGTTGCTGATATCGCGGCCGGCGCGGATGGCCACCGGAATCGAGCCGTCATAGCGGTAGCCATCGCGCGCCTTCAGCCCCAGCTCGGCGATCTGCCCCATGCGCAGGCCGACGATGTCACCCTGCACGGCGTAGTAGCGCGCCGGCTGCTGGCCCACGGCCGCATAACCGGAGGTGGCCTGGCTGCCGAAGTTGAGCAGCGAGGCGTTGCTGATGCGGCCGTTGCCATCGGTGATCCAGTCGTTGAACGCGATGTTGGCCGCTGCCGCGTTGTGAACGCGCGTCGGGTTCAGGCCGAGCGGCCCGCCGCCGGTCTGCGAGGTGATGCCCATGAAGGCCGGATTGAACGGACTGCTGAGCGCTGCGGGGTCGGCGGTGGATGCGGTGATGGCATAGCCACTGGCGTAGATCGAGTCGCCCGCCAGCAAGGCCAGCTCGCCCTTGCCGGTGACATTGATGAACTGGCTGCCCTGCGGCGAGGGTGCCAGCGTAAGTCCGCGCAGTACCCGCAGCGGCGTGCTGCCGAAGTTGTTGCGCAGCGCGGTGGTGCCCACGCCGTAGTAGAGGCTGCCGTTGGCGGCCACCGCACGCAGGATGGAGGGATAGAAATCGCCATCCAGGGTACCCGACGCATTGCTGCCGCGGCGGTCAATGGCGATGTCCTCGCTGTTGGCACCGCCGGCCCACTCGGTGGTCGGGGTCAGGTTGCCACCGGCACTGAACAGGTCGACGCTGGTGGAAGGCGTCCACAGCGAGAACGAGCTCCAGCCCTCGCCCGCCAGCTGGCGGCCGGCATAGGTGAACGGTGTGGCGTTGAGCAGTTTGGTGCGGCCCGGATCGCCGACGCCGCCCAGCACCAGGTCACCCCGGGTATCCAGTCGCGCCGACGAATCGCCCAGCACCAGCACCGGGCCGCCACCGGCATAGGCACGGCCCGCTGCAAACGGATCGCCGCCGCGCGAATCGATGTGGTCCAGCACTCCATAGCGCAGTTGCAGACCGCCCAGCGTGCCGGCTTCCACGCGCAGCGCGCCGCGCAGGTTGACCAGCGTACTGTTGAGGTCGTGTTCGTTGCGGCGCAGTTCCGCGTTGGGGTTCAGGCTGCCGCCGATGCGCAGGTCGAGGTCGCCGCCACCGGTCAGTACCAGATCGCCCGACGCAGTCATGCGCCCGCTGCTGCCGACCGCCAGGTTCAGGCCCTGGCTGCGCGGCACCAGTGTCTTGTCCAGACTCTGCGCCCCGCGGTTGAGGCGCGCGTCGCCGCGGGCGGACTGGATGCCGGCATCGCCGCCGGCTTCCACCACCAGGTTGCCGCCGCCGAGCGTGCCGACGCCGGTGAAGCCTGCCAGGAATGGAGCATTGGCATAACGCGCGTTGGAATTGGCCAGGTAGGTGCCATCGGCTGAACCGGGCACGTAGGTGCCGAAGTTGACCCACCACGCGGCAGGCGTGCCGGTGCTGCCCGGCGTCACGCTGCCGGTGCCCTGTCGCCACAGCCAGTTGCCGAGGGCCACCGACCCAATCTGCCCACGCATCATGCCGAAGGACACGTTGTTGCGGGTCTCGCCACCGGCACCGATCAGGTCACCGACCAGGTTGCCACCGGCACGTACCAGCACATTGCCACCGTGCTCGGGATACCAGGCGCTGTAGAGACTCTGTGCACCACCGTCGATCAGCGGCCGGAACGCAGCCTCCTGGTCCTTCCACAGCAGGCTGCCATCCTTCAGCGCGCCGCGCGGCTGGTTGTAGGGGTCAACACCGTTGCCAGCGGCCAGCGATGCCGCTGCGGTGCCTGCGGTGTACACGCCATAGGGCGAATGCATCTGCAGGTCGCCGGCGGCCACCAGGTCGAGGTCGCCGGTGCCTGTACGCAGCACGCTGAACACCTGCTCGCGGGCGGGCCGGGCGATGTCGGCATACTGCGGCGGCACCCCCGGATTGGCCTCGTGCACGGGCGCGCCCAGGCCCCACTCATTGAGCTCCAGCGGGCTGGAGATGATCAGCCCGAACAGGATCAACATGTCGATGTTGTCCTGGGTGATGACTTCGCCGGCAACCACCTGGCTGGGCAGGCCGATCGAGTTCCAGGTATCGGCATCGACGTCCACCGCCCAGCGGTATTCCGCCGGAATGCCAGTGCCCGGCACCGGTGCGTTCTCCACCAGTACGCCGTAATGGGTATCGGCCAGGCGCACGGTGCCGGTGGCGTTGCGTGCAACGGCGCGGGTGTCGGCCGCCTGCAGATCCGCGCCCGCCACCAGGCGCAGGTCAAACGACTGCGAGCCGCCGGCCAGCATCGGTGCCAACGCCCAGGTACGCCCCTGGTTGCCGTTGGCATCGGCCGGACGCAGGTTGATCGACTCCGCGCCGCCGGGCAGCTTGACGTCGGTTTCCGATGGCAGGATCGCGCCCTTGGCCAGCAGCAGCGGCTGCGCCAGGCTCATGCCCACCGGCAGCGGAACGCCGGCCGGCCAGATGCCGGCTGCCATCGGGGTTGCCGCAGGAACACGGAAGCCGGCATCCAGCTGCGTGCCAGCTGGCAGCGTCGTGGCCTTGGCCAGCAGCGTGCCGGCTGCATGCAGCAGCACCCCGTTGCCATCGCGGATGGCCGCACCCAGAACGGTGCCTGCCGGCAATGCCAGCTCACCGGCCAGGGTCATGCGCGATGGCAGCTGCGTGCCTGAAGGCAACTGCATCGCCGCCACCGGCACGTCGAAATTGAGCGTGCGGCCTGGCTGGAACGCGCTTCCCACGTCCAGCGTGACCACGCCGCCCTGCGGAATCACCACTTCACCACCGAAGGGAATACGCCCGTTCGGAAGCAGCCAGCCCTTGTCGTCCGGCGTGCTGCCCATCAGCAGGCGCGAGCCATCGAAACCGTCGCTGATGCTGCCGAACACCACCAGGTCGCCCGCCGCGCGCAGTACCAGCGCGCCCGCTTCACCGGACCCGTACTGGCTGGTCTTCTGCAGATGCGGGTTGAGGCTGGCGTAGCGATAGCCGGACAGATCGATATCGCCATCCACGTGCAGATGACCATCGCGATTGACCGACGCATCGGAACTGCTGCTGATCTGCACACCCGGGCGCAGATGGAACTGGTCGCCATAGGCACGCAACCCGGCCAGCTTGCCGTCGATCAGCGCACGGTTGCCCAGCGCATTGTCGATGAAGGCCGTACTGTCGCCGTGGATCGTGTCCAGGTAGGCCTGGTTGATGGCCTGGTAGCTGCGGCCATCCACCGTTGCATCGGTGCCGGCGGCAGCGTCGGTGTAGGTCTGGAAAGCGTTGACGGTGATCGCGCGGGCGCCATCGATGCGCAGCGGCGCCGAAGCATCAATGGCGACATCATTGCCGCGCGCGCCTCCCAGCCGGGGCGCGTTGAGCGCAACACTGCCGTACGCCGCAGGTGCGCCGCCGACACCGAGATCCATGCGCGCGCCAGCGCCAAGCGCCAACAGCCCGTTGCCCGAATCCAGTTCGATCACTGCCCGGTTCGGTGCTTCGATCACCTGGCCGTAGCTGTCCCGGCGCAGCACGCTGCCATGCGCATCCAGCACCGCAGCCGAGCCCAGGCTGAGGCCATCGCGTGCCGCCAGGCGGATGCTGCCCACCTGCTCGCCCGCCGCATCGATGCGGCCCTGTACGGTCAGATGGCCGGCATCGACCGAGACGTTCACCTCGCGTGCCTTCAGCCCATCACTGATGACCAGATCGCCCTGCTTCAACTGGAAGCTGCGACCACCGAAGACCTGCCCGGCGTTGAGGCGCGTGTTGAGGGCGGCGAAGTCGTCGATATGCTGCGCGCGCAGATCAAGATAGGCGCTGCTGTAAGGCACCCAGGTGCCGCCGGTGTCGTAGCGTCCACTGCTGCCGCCCAGCACCTGGCCGGCCAACGCGACATTGCCGGCGTCTGCACCCAGTGCGAACGCATTGAGACGGCCACCCCGGTTGTTTTCCGCCGACAGGTCGATGCGTGAACCTGCCGCCTGCACGATGTTGCCGGCCTTGGAATCCAGCGTGACATCACCGCCCCAGCTGTAGCGGCTGACATCGAACATGTCGATGCGGCGCCCGGCGAGGTCCAGCTGCGCGCCATCGCCCAGGCGCACGTCGTCCTGTGCGGCCAGCTGCAGCTTGCCACTGGGCAGCTGCACGCGGGTATCCAGCAGCAGATCGCGGCCGGCCTGCAGTGAAAGCTCGGCACCCAGTGCCGCTGCCGGATCGCTGACGACCGCGTTGCCGCCCTGCGCGGCGACCACGGCGATGCGGCCGCCGGCACTGATCCGGTTGATCGAGCCGGCGGCACCGGTGAACAGCGGCGTGCTGATCAGCAGATCACCACCGCTGTAGTCGAATGCCTTGGCCTGCGGGTTCCAGCCACCCTGCGACTGGTGCACCGACAGGCTGCCGATGTGGTTGGCGCTGACGCGTTCGCTGGCATTCAGTGCAACCGTGCCGAAGCCCAGCGTCTGCCGGTCGTGCACGGCCACGGTGTCCGGCTGGGACTGCTCGGCATAGCCGAACAGGATCTGCCGCGCATCCACCTGCAGCTGGCCACTGCCGGTTCCTGCGCCACCGGCAACGACATTGCCAGCCGGGCGCGCGCTGCCATTCCAGACAAGAGTATCGGTACGGATGCGGGCCACCGCATCGGCCCCGCCCTGGCCACGGATGGCAGGCGTGGTCAGCACCAGTTCGCCCAGCGTCGACCTGCCGCTGGCATCGAGCGTGGACAGCTCCACCGAATCGAAGAAGTTCACAGCATCGCCGGCGGTCAGTACCAGCTTTTCCAAGGCCGGCGCACCGGTACTTGTGTCTCCACGCAGCAGTCGGTCCAGCACCTGCTGGTTGAGGGTGAGCCCGGCCGGCAGCAGGCCTTCGGCAGCCATCCGGGCCAGCGCATCGCTGCTGCCAACATTGATGTTGCCGACAGCCAGCACCAGTTTGCGGGCCCCGTAACGCGCACTGTCGGCCAGTTCGAAGCCTGCCGTGGTGGCGGCGGTGAGGGTGCCGCCTGCATATAGCGTGGTGGTACCGCTGCAGCTGCGGTCGGCGCCGCAGCCGCCAATCAGGATGTCGCCCTGGCCATAGCGCGCCTCGGTGCTGGTTCCCGGTGCCAGCATGTCCAGCGAACCGTTGGATACCGCCAGTACCGCCGTGGTACCCGGGTCGAAGATGTAGCCCGCCGTCGAATCCCACGCCGCAGCACCCCGGCCGAGCGTGTTGATGGATGCGCCCTGCTCCACCGTGATGCCGCCGTCGCGCGCACCGGCCACCAGGAACACCTGTGCCGCCGACAGTTCCGCGCCACTGCGCAGCACCACCTGCGAGGATGCCTGCCCGTTGCTGCCAAAGCCGAGCTTGTAGGCGTCCTGGGTGATGCGGTTGGCCTGGAACACCGAGGTCGGCGAGCCACCAATGGTCATCGTGTTGGCAGCGACCGCGTTCAGCGCATCGGCATGCACCGACAGGCCACTGAAGCCGTCGGTGGCGGTACTGCCCGGCGCCAGCACTTCCAGCGCACCGGGGCTGCGCACGACCAGGTCACTGCCGTAGCCGCCGCTGGCCGCAGCGCCGCGGACGCTGCCTGGCGCCACTGCCAGCGCGTGCAGTCCGGGCGTGCCGGCCTGGCGATTGGAAAGATCCAGCGTCAGCCGGCCGGCATCACGTTCCAGCCTCGGCCGCGGTGCGCCGTCGCGCTGCGCCCACGCCAGACCGAACTGCGCGTAGCTGGTTTCGTTGTATTGCGAGTACTGCCGCAGGGTATCGGCGGCAGTGACGATCACCTGCGAGGTCAATGCATCCTGGATACCGGTGCCGGCCGTGCTGAACCGGGCCGCCGTGCTCCACGATCCATTGCGCATCGCCGTGCTGGCGCCGAAACCGGCCTGGCTGCTGGCCTGGCCATTGAGTTCCACCCGGAACGCACCCGGCAGCAAAGCGTAGGTGGACGGCAGCAGGGTGTAGGTTCCGGCCGGCAGGCCCGGCACACCCGCACCGATCTGGATCTGGCGGCCGATGGCCGGATCGCCGGCTCCCTTCTCGGCGGCGATCGGCGCCGCATCGGCCTGCGCGCCCGGCACGATCGCATAGACCGGATTGCTGGACAGGCCAGGCAGCACGAAGCCGCCGCCGTTGGCATCGATCTGCACCAGCGGATTCAACCGTGCATCGGTGGAACCGCCACGGCCGCCCAGGAACGCCGCGCCACTCAGCTCACCGCCGCCGGACAGGTCCAGCACCGCACCGGCCTGCACATCGATGCTGTCGCCACGCAGGATGACACCACCGAACTCGTTGCCGCTGCCGCCGATACCCTTGTAGACCGCATCCAGGCCGTCATGCACATAGGTCAACCCATCCTTGGTGCCGCCGTAGGGCAGGCGCAGGCCCGCAGCACTGACCGAGGTCACGCTGCCCGGCAACAGCTGCACGCGGCTGGCCAGTGCGAAGTTGCCGCCCTCGGACTGGCCGATCACCAGTTCGCCCAGCGGCGCGCGCACCACGCCGCCCTGTTCGATGTTGGACGAGAGCAACCGCAAGCTGCCAAACGCCGCCAGCGGTGCAGCCGGCACTGCATCGCCACTGCGTTCCGCGCGCAGCGAGCGTGCCGGGTCGTACACCACCTGGAACTGGCCCCACTCATCGACGGTACCCTTCTTGCCGGCGCGGATCTCGCCCACGGCCTGGGTGGCGGGATAGATCTGGCTGGCAGCCAGCACCAGGTCGCCCACCGTATCGATCGAACTGCGGTCGCGCACCTTCGATTTGAGAAGACGCAGGTCGCCCTTGCTGCGCAGCGCCACGGTTTCAAAGCCGTCGCGCTGGACGTCGACGGTGCCGGCGCCCTGTGCCAGTCTGCCGGAGGTGCCAAAGGCCACCGACTCGATCACATCCAGCACGCTCGCGTCCACGCGCAGCGTGGAGGCATCGCGCAGCGAAGGCAGGCGCTGGATCTCCGGCAGCGGCAGGGTGTGTGCATCCTTGGCGCCACGGGTATTGCCGGCCAGCCGCACGTATGGCGCGGCCAGCGCCACCTGCGCGCCATCCTCGCTGTGCTCTGCCAGGCTGAAATTGCTGGCGGTCAGGCGCAGGCCCTGGTGCATCGCCAGGTCCACACCGTGGTTGAAGCTCATCACACCGTTGACCAGCAGCCCCAGATTGCCGAAGCCACCGGCCTGGATGCGGTCGACCCCGATCGCGGCGCGTCCATAGACCAGTGCTGGATCGGCCTGGCCGGGTTGCAGCGCAGTGGCCAGGCCACTGTCTGCCTGCTGCTGGGTCACGTTGAACTCGCGCAACGAGCGCACGCGGTCGTCCGGGTTGCCGGCCAGCAGATAGTTCGGCGCTTCCAGCGCAACCGACAGGGTGCCGCCGGCCGCTCCATGTCCACCTGCAGCTGCACGCAGGCTGCCCTCCAGGAACAGGCCATTGAAGCTGGCCAGGTGCAGCACACCACCATCGCCCGCCACATCGGTGGCGCCCTGGCCCGGCACGTCGAACGTGGCACTGGCACCGGAGGCATCAAGGCGTGCACCTGGGCGCACCACCACGAACGCATCCACGCCATCGACGCTGGTAGCGTTGGCGTCGTAACGGCCACCCACCTGGATGCGTCCGCCATCGCCGGCCAGGCCGAAACGCTGGCCGCGCGCATCACGCTCCACCTGCGCAACGCCGGAAACATCCAGCACGGCGTGGTCGCCGATCCACAGCGAGCGGTCGTGGCCCTTGGGCGAAGCGGCAATCTCGCCCAGCCCCATGTCGAGGATGTCGATGCGGCCGCTGTTGGCCTGCACTGTGCCGTCCACGGTGATCTGGCCATTGCCGGCCAGGCCGATGCTGCGGCCGTTGTCGACCTGCAGGTGCGCGCCCTGGCCGACCGACAGTGTCGCCAGCGGGCCCATCGTGCTGCCCGCACGCAGCTGCAGATCAGCGCCCTTGCGCTGCTGCAGCGTCGCCTTGGCAGTGTCGGCGCTGAACTCGGGCGCCAGCCATGCCTGCAACGCCTCGCTGGGCGAACTGCCGCTGCGCAGCGCGCGTGCATGTTCCAGATCCAGCTGCAGTACCGGCATGGTCACCCGCAGGTGCGCGCCCGGCGCCACGGCCAGACTCTGCTGGCCAGTCACCTCATAGCGCGCGAAACCTTGCTCGAACACTTCGCTGGCCAGTTGCAGCTGGCGCTCCACGGCCACATCCTGGGCCAACACGTTGCCGGCGGCGATGCGCGTGCCGGCGGCGAAACGGATATCGCTCGGCGCCAGGCTGCCGGCCTTCAACGTCGCCGCCGACGGCAGTACCCGGATGCCCTGCGGGAACACGTCGGCCGGCACCAGGAAATTGATCGGGAAACCGCCCTGGAAGCCGGTGATCTGGGTGACGACGGTGCCGGCCGCCAGCATCGGCGGCGGCGTCCACACGTTCACCGTGAAGGCACGCCCATCCAGCGTGCGCAGCACATAGGAGTCGGCGTTGGCCACCGGCTTGGGCGGGGTCCAGCTTGCGGCCAGGGTGAGGTGGGTTTCCGGCCGGGCCGGATCCACCACTGGCTGCGTGCCCAGCGTCTCGCCGGGCTGGGCCTGTACGCGGGTGTAGGCATAGTCGATCGGCAACGTGCTGCCCGCCAGCACCTGGAAGGTATCGGAGGTAAGCAGATCGATCGGCGCGCGCTCACCCGCACGCAGCAGGCCATCGCTGCCGGCCACCTGCCCACCGATCACCACCGCCTTGCCCGATTGCAGGCGCAACGTGCCGCCGCCCTTGACGCCATGGCCGCGCAGTTCGCCCTGCAGGCTCAGCTGGCCCGCCGCCACGCCGGCCACCGGCGCTTCGTCCAGCGCGCTGGCGACCAGCCCGATGTCGCCGCCACGACCGCCACGCAGGCGGTCGTCGGCCTGCAACGCCGCGCCCGAAGACGCATCCAGGCGCGCGCCGCGCGCGACCTGCACATCCTGACTGCTGCGCAGCTGGATGCTGCCACCATCCACGTACGGCATGCCCGCAATGCCAAGCGGATCGGTCTGCAGGTTGCTCCACAGGCCACGGGTATCAAGCAGCACGCCCTCGCCCACCACCGTGCGCGCACGGCCGTTGGCGGCCACCGGAACCAGTACACGATCGATCCAGCCGGTACTCTCATTCCAGCCGGGCACGATGTTGCCCAGTGCGATCGCGCCGCCACGGGCCACAAGATCGGCATTCACCTGCACCTCGGTGGCATGCAGCCCCAGCGTACCGCCCGCTGCCATCTGCAGCGCCTGGTCCACCACCACGGCATCGCGTGCGTAGACCTGCAGGCCGCCCAGCGCCAGACCATTCAGCCACGACGCATCCAGATGCATGCCGGTGCTGCTGTCAGCCTCTGCAACCGGCGCACCGCCGATCTGCACCGTACCGGTCACCGCCGAAGGCGTGTAACGCAGGCCGTGCAGGTCCTTGTCCTGCACCGCACGCTGCTGGCCGATCACCAGCTGGCCATTGCGGGCCACGGCCGTCTGCGCCTGCAGGTAACCATCCAGATCGGCCTGGCGGGCATTGATCTGGCGGTCGCCCTGGAACGTTGCCGTCTCGATGTCGCCCTGCAGCTGCGCCGATTGCGTGGCCACGATCACCCGGCCCGCATCGCGGCCCACCACATAGCCGTTCTCCAGGCGCTGGCGCGCACCGATCAACGGGTTGTAGTGGTACTCGGTGGTTCCCCAGCGTGCATGGCTGCTCTCAAAGCCCTTGTAGAGTCCGGTGTAGAGCAGGTCGCCCGGTGCGGTGGAGGCGTTGTACAGACGGCCATCGGCCCCCTTCAGGTGGGTCTGCTGGATGTAGCCGGTCTGCACATCCAGGGTGCCGCCGGACAGGTTGATCTGTGAACCCGCGCGCGTCTGCAGGTTGCCGCCACTGAACTGCACGGTGCCACCCTGCGCCGACCATTCGCCGATACCGTGACCGGTAACGCCCAGGTAGCCGCTCACTTCCAGCAAGCCGCCGGCGGTGTACCAGCGGTCGGTCTCGTAGCCATTGGTGCCCGCCGGCACCAGGGTCAGGTCGCGCCGGTCCAGCCAGACGTTGTTGCTGTTGAGCTTCTCGCCAAGGCGGTTGACCGGCGCATCACGCTGTTCGTTGCCTTGCACATTGATCTGGACGTTGTTGGCTTCCATCGCGATCTTGACGCCGACATGGCCGGACACATCGATACGCGCGCCCTGCTGCAGCTCCGTGCTGCGTGCATCCACGTAGACCTGCCCGCCGGTGGCCAGCGTCAGGCTGTTCTTCTCGAAGCTGACATTGCCGGCTGTATCGATCTGCACCAGCGACTGGTCGCGGCGGTGCTGGATGCCATCACCGGCCTTGTCCGAATCAAGCAACAGCGTTTCGCGCTGCACGTCCAGCGCGGTGGTGGCCGAGTCATCCAGCACGATGGCGGTGGTGCTGCCCTGCCCCAGCTGGATGCTGCCCTCGGCATCGTTGCGCTCATTGCGCAGATGGATGGTGCCGCGCGTATGCACCGAACTGGTGGCCACCAGCGTGCCGTGCTGCTGCACATCGTGGCCGACCAGGGTGATGTCACCGGTACTGGCCTGCACCAGGCCGGTGTTGCTGACCACGCCTGCCGCAGCATCGACCGGCATGCCGGCGGCTGCGGGCGCGCGCAGTGCGGTCACCACGTTGCCGCGGGTGGTGGAGGTCAGGTTCTGCTCGGTGCCCAGGCCCTTGCGGATCACGAACGCATCGCCGGCGGCCAGCACGGTCTGCCCGTTGGCGCTGCTGATCTGGCCGTGGTTGCTGACCTGCCTGCCGAGCAGCAGCACGTAGCCGCCGCCTTCGGTCACGGTGGTCGGCGCATGCGTGGTGATCTGCGCACCGCGCTCGACCACCACATCGCCGGTGGCCGCCGCATGCGCGAAGCTGTTGGTGCTGGTGCTCAGTTCGTTGCCGAAGGTGGGAATGAAGGCCGTGCCCTGCGCATCGCTGTACAGCCCCTTGCGGAACTGCGCATCACTGATGTTCACCGCCGAAGCGGCGAGGTTGCGCACGTTCACCTGGCTGTTGCCGTCGAACACCACGCCGTTGCGGTTGACCAGCATCACCGTGCCCTGGCCCTGGATGCGGCCGAGGATCTGCGAGGGCCGCGCGGACGGATCATTGATGCGGTTCAGCAGTGACCAGCCCGCCTGCTGGTCGAAGTCGACCACGGTATTGCGGCCGACGTTGAAGGTTTCCCAGTTGAGGATGGCCTTGTCGGCGGTCTGCGCGATGCTGACCGTGGTGGTTCCATCCTTGCTGCTCTGCACCGGCCCGCTGGCGTTGGACCAGCCTTTGGTCAGCGCATCGTCGTCGACCTTCAGGCCACCCTGGCCCAGGCCATCGGGCACCTGGCTGGCGCGCAGGCGCGCCGCATCGCGGGCGCTCTGCTGCAGGCGCTGCTGCATCGCGATGGCCTGCGCGGCGGTGCCGAGGTTATCCAGCGAAGTCTGCAGCGTCTCACGCGCTTTCTGCGCCTGCGCGTCGGTACGCACCAGGTTGGATGGCATGCCGTTGGGCAGGCGCCCGCTCTGCGCCGCATTCTGCTGCTGCACGCCCTTGCTGGCGAACCACGCGGGGCTGAAGGCCTGCTGCGCCGATGCCGCCCCCACCATGCCGCCGGCCATCAACAACAGGGTGATGGCCTGCGCCAGCGGCTGCACCTGCGGTGCCTGTGCAGTTGCGCGCATACCCGGATCGTTCTGCTGCTTCACCATCGCCATCACCCGTCGCAATATCGTTCGCTGATAAGGGCAAGCGCGTGCCGCCGCCGCACCGCATCGGCATGTCCCCGGGAACAGGGGCAGCCTGACGTTGCATTGCGTTGCGCTTGTTACGGTGGATAAGACCGGGCTGGATGGCAGCGACTGAACCGCTGCAACAAAAATTTCATCTGCAGATGACGCACTGTCGAACAACCGCGCCAATGTCATCGCAACGTCATGCACGCGTGCTTGAATCGCGCGCCCGCAGGGTGCGGATGCTCAGCCCAGCAACACCACGTCGCCGGGCATGCTGACAACGCGTGCGCCATAGGCGTCGCGCACCAGGTCGATGAAGGTATCGATGCGTTGCAATGAGATACGCGCCTGCACCCGGCGCTGCGACAACGCGTTGTCTGCGATGACGATGCGGCCGGTGCGGTAGCGGTTGATCTCTTCAACCACTTCCGAAAGAGGCTGGTCGACGAACATCAGCCAGCCGTGCCGCCACGCGTCGACGCGCTCGGCAGGGACCTGCCCCACCGAGGCAATGCGGTCACTGTCCAGCCGTGCCTGCCAGCCCGGCTGCAGCGCCAGCGTGCGCGCACCATGAACGAGCGCAGCCACACCGGCCAGGCAGGTCACACGCACATCCGCACCCACGCAACGCACGTTCACCCGCGTCCCGGGGTCCAGCGTCACCCGCGCGCCCTCCACCTGGATCTCGAAGCTGCGCCGTGCCCACGCAGGCAGTGCGAACTGCGCCTCGCCCTGGCTCAACTGCAGGCTGCGGGCGTGCTCGACGGACCGTCGCAGGCTGGTACGCGTGCCCATCGCCACCGTCACGCCCTGGATCTCCAGCTCGCGGCGCTCACCGGTGGCGGTGCGGTAATCGGCGCCCAATGCACCCAGCTCTGGCCACAACCCCAGCGGCGAACTGGCCACCAGCCAGCAGCCGCCGGCTGCCGCCGCGACCGCGCCACCCAGGAACGCCCTGCGCCCCATCCGTGCGCGACTGCGTGGCCGGGCGTGGCTGTCGGTGTGGATCGTTGCCGGCAGGCTCGCCACCGGCTGCGCTGCGTCGGCGGTGGGCGTCTGTTGCGGCTGCGCGCCGACCGCCTGCAGCGCCGGGCCCAGCGCCTTCCACAGCGCATGCGCACGTGCGAATGCCGCCGCGTGGCGCGGGTCCAGCCCCCGCCATCTACGGAAGGCATCGGCGTCGGCTTCGCTCACTGCCGCACCGTGCAGGCGCAGCAGCCAGTCCTGGGCCTGCTGCTGTACGTCCGCCGGCGGTGGGGAGGCCATATTCGTCTTCATATCAGTCATGACGGTTTTCCGGCGCCAGGACCGAACCGCTGCACCAACGGCCGGTCCAGCCGGCCCGCGCAGTGCTGCAGGGCCTTCTTCAGTTCCTTGCCGATCATCCGCGCCGATACCCCATGCTGCAGGGCGATGGTCTCGATCGGCAGCTGCTCGATGCGCGCGGCCACCAGGATCGCGCGCTGGCGCTCGGGCAGCTCGCGCAGCGCCAGCTCCAGCTGCGCCATTTCCACCTGGCCGAACGTCACCGTGGCCGGATCCAGGTGGTCGGCGGTCTCGTCCATCAGCGCATCCAGCTCGGTGCCGGTCAGCATCCGTGCGTGGGCCTGTCGCTGGTCGCTGGCGGCGTTGATCGACATGCGGAACAGATAAGCCACCGGGCTGCGCTGCGGCACGATGTTGCCCATCCGTTCCACGCGCAGCCAGGTTTCCTGCAACGCGTCCAGCGCCAGGTCGTCCGAGCCCAAGCGGCGGCGCAGACGCTTGCGGAAGGCTTCATAGTGATCGAGGAACAGCCCGCGCAGCGCCGTCATCGCTCGGCCCTGCAGGGTGGCGTGCGGCCTGCTGTATGTGGCAGCAACAGCAGCGTCACCGGCTGCGGCAGGTCCGCCGGAAGCCCGGGCATTGCCAGGTCACTCAGCCGCCGGACAATCGCGGCATCACGGCGTGGGTCGCCGCTGCTTTCCCGCACCTCGGCACGGCTCACCCGATGCTTGGTGGGGTCCATCCACAGCTGCAGCACCACCCGGTAGCCGCCCGGGCGGGTTGAGCGCGTGCCGCACAGTGCTGTCTCCAGTGAATGCTGGATGACACGCGCAGCTCGGCGCTGGGACCCAGCGGGGTCTGTTGCAGAGGGTGTACCGGCATTGGCCGGGCCTGCACCACTGGACGCCGGGGTCTCACCCGCTACCAGCGTGAACCCGCCACCGTCGACAAAGCGAGGGGTCAAGCCCGTGCCCTGCAGCAGCATCTGCAGCGCCGGCAATGGCGCATGGCGTCCACTGACTGCCGTCGAGCGCAGGCCGCCCAGCATGCGGGCATCGATCAGTACCGCCACCCCCGTGGTCTCCCCGTACAACTGCAACGCCTGTGGCAACGGTTGGGCTGGAATGTCGAACAGGTGGGTAGACGCCTCGGGCGCAGCAACCGTGCCGGCCCAAGCCAGCAGAGCCGGCGCCAGCATCCACGCGAGGCACAACAGCCAGGCAACACTGCGGATGCAGCGATCACGCCTTCCCGCCCGCATTGCCGGCCCCCCGTCCTGCGCTCCGGTGTCATCAAACTGCATGCAAGACACGCCAGCATCACAACGCCAAGCCGGTCACGTTAGGTCGGCTTCATTGCAACCTGGTGACACCCATGCATCTCCTGCGCTGGCTTGTTACAGGCGTCTTTCTGCTGCTGCCGCCGTACGCGTGGGGCGGCCCGGCAAAGGCTGCGCCTGCGCCGGCCGACACTGCCTGCATCGAGGTGGAGGTCAACGGCGAGCGCATCCCGGACTACGTATGCATGAGCGAACGGCTGGCGCCCGCGTCGCGCAAGCCCATGCCGGAGATGCCGGCTTCCGAGCAGCGGGTGCGGCAGGCGCCAACCGCGCTCGGCGTGGCCCACCGTGCGGCTACGCAGCAGCGGATGGGGAACAGCTTTGGTGTTTCAACGCGGCCGCAACGCCCGCAGTCGCCACCGCCTGCACCTGTGGTGCCACGAAGGTGAAACCAGAGCTACTTGCTCCACACATGGAACCAGCCGGTCTGCTCCTTTTCAGCACACGCAAAGACCCACTGTGTTCCGATCGTGCTGAACGTGGCGGGTTCCATCGCATCACCGATCGCTTGCGTTTGCAGATCAACGTCGATAAGGAGCGAACGACGACGAGCGATGCACACAGGCCTGAAGATCGCGAACGACGATGGACAACTCCTGCCCTTGGTGCACGGCACCGGGCAGGAAAGCGCCTGTGCCGTCGTACAGGAAGGTCTCCACTTCACCGGGTGCCACTACCAGATACGCAACGGGCGGTTTGACCTCCTCCAGAACCGCACTGAAGGGGTGCCAGTTCGCCCCGCTTTCCTTGCGGATATCGGTCGTTGCCGCGTGTGCATACAGCTGGCGATCCACGTTGGCCAGTGGCAACCGCAGTGACTGCGGCCCCTCCGTTGTGATCTGAAAGCGGCCCTGGGCCACGCCATCCAAGGTTTCACTGCCGATGTAGCTGATCGCGACCTGGGGCCAATGCACGGCAGCGGTCGGGTACGATGCGCACGCGGTCAGGCCCGCGGCCAGGATGAGAATGACCAACCGGATCATGGGCTGGAATCCGGCGTAGCCCGGATGATCGGGCCACGTACGTGCCTGATCAGCCTCGCATCACCAGAGCCCGTGTCGACACGGAGCCGGGAAAGCGGTTCGGCTGGTAGAGGATCGATGGTGGTCATGGCCCTGCACGCACGGCGCAGACCTCATCATTGTCATTGCTGTAGTTCATGCCCATCGGCTCGCTACAGATCCACAGGCCTCACAGACTAGCCCAACCCGCGTCGGCCAGTCAGCCTTCCACAAACAGCAACGCCGGGCATGGCCCGGCGCTACCGTTACAGCATGGAAGGGGTTTCAGAACTCAGTACTTTCCATCAAACGCAAAAATAGGCTTGCGCTGCTTCCACGCACCGGCAGTGAAATCCGGGAATTCCAGCGTCTGGAAACTGTTGGCGATCGACTGCTCGCTCAACGGCGTAATCGCACTCCACGTCACCGCATCGTAGATATCGATCGGCATCGGCGCCTTGGCCTTCAGCGCTTCCACGAATGCGTGGATCACGAACCAGTCCATGCCGCCATGACCGGCACTCGCGGCGGTGTCGGCATTCTGCTTCCACAGCGGATGTTCGTACTGGTCCTGGTAGGTCTTGAACTCTTCCCACTGGTGCGGCGGGCTGCGGCCCTCGATGTGGATCGAATGGTTCACATCCATCCACAGGCCCTTGGTGCCCTGCACGCGGAAGCCCATCGAGTACGGGCGCGGCAACGAGGTGTCGTGCTGCAGCAGGATGGTTTCGCCGTTCTCGCAGGCCAGCGTGGTGGTCACGATGTCGCCGAGCTTGAACTTCACCTTGGTGCTCGGGTGGGTGGTGCCGCCGCTCTTGGCCACGGTGTACTCGTGCAGGCCGCGCGCCTTGGTCGCGAATGCATTGATGTGGGTGAAGCGGTTGCCACGGTTGATGCCGGTGTACATCGCGCACGGGCCGATGCCGTGGCTGGGGTACAGCTCACCATTGCGCTCCACCGAATGCTCGGTGCGCCAGCGTGCTTCGCTCCAGCCCTTGGGCCCGAACTCCACGCCACTGTCGTAGGGCTGTTTCGGGTCGCCGGAATTGAATTTCACGCCGCGCAGGTCGTGCTGGTAACCGGCCTGCAGGTGCACCAGTTCGCCGAACAGGCCCTGCCGCACCATCTGCAGCGCGGCCATCACATCGCGGCGGTAGCAGACGTTTTCCAGCAGCATGTACGGGGTGCCGGTGCTCAGCTGGGTCTTCAGTACGTCCCAATGGTCCTGCAGGGTAATACCGGCCACCACTTCACAGCCCACCGCCACGCCGGCCTGCATCGCGGCAATCGCCATCGGCGCGTGGTATTCCCATGGGGTGGCGATGATCACGCCATCGATGCCCTTCTGTTCCAGCAGGCGCTTCCAGGCATGGGTGTCGCGATCCTGGCCGTAGGTCTTCGGCGCGGGCTTTCCAGCCTTGGTCACCATCTCCACGGCGCGGCCGAGCATGATCGGCTCGATATCGCACAGGGCAACGACCTCCACGTCGTCGCGGCGCACCAGCTCCTTCAGCAGCACCAGGCCACGCATGCCGGTGCCGATCACCGCCAGGCGGATCGTGCGGCCACGGGCCCAGGCAGGCGTCTGTGGCAGCAGGCTGCTGGCGGCAACAGCGGCACTGGCCGCGATGAATTCCCTACGCTTCATGGCAAACACTCTCCTCTTGAAGGCGCACCGGCCTTGGCCGGTGCGCCAGTTCACGCAAACGGAATTACTTGAACCGGTAGCCGATGGTCACACTGTAACCACGACCGAAGATGGTGGCGTAGTCACTGGAGTCACCCAGGAAGCTGTTCGGATCGTAGAACGGCAGGCGGTTGAACAGGTTCTTGACGGTGAAGCTCAGGTTCCAGGCATCATCCGGGCGCCAGGTGACGCTCATGTTGGCGGTCCACCACGACGGCGCACCGTCGCACTTGCTTTCCTGCAGGGCCAGGTAGCCGCCGGTGCAGGTTTCCTTGTTGTTGCTTTCTGCGTCGATCTGGTCGGTGGCCCACTTGGTGCCGCCCACATAGTTGACAAACATGCTGGTGGTCACCTGCTTGTAGGTCCAATCGGCGTTCAGCGTCGCACGCAGGCGCGGGTTGTTGTAGTAACCCACCACGTCGCCGTAGTACCAGCCGTTCTGCTCGTCCATGTAGAAACGGTTGCGGTTGGCGATGGTGGCGGCCAGGCCGATGTTCAGCCCGCCCCACTCACCCAGCGAGAAGCGGCTGCGGGCGTCGATGTCGAAGCCATCGATGAGGGTCTTGCCACGGTTCTTGTACTGGCCCACAACGCTGGATACGTTGCCCACGCTGTAGCCGGGCAGCGCGCCCGGGCAGCTGACGCCGCTGGCCGGATCGCCGCACATCGCCGCCAGCGCGGCCAGGTTGGCGCGGTCGCTGTCGGTGATCGGCGAGCGGGTGGACGAGATGATGTCCTCGGCGCGGCGGTAGTCCGGCGCAACAATCTCGTTGTCGCGATAGATGAACCAGTAATCGGCCGACACCGACAGCCAGCTGGCCGGCTCGTAGACGAAGCCGAGCGTGGTGATCTTGGCCTTCTCCGGCTTCAGGTCCTTGTTCGGCTGGGTCATGCGGGCCACGGTGCGGCTGCAGTCCACGTTCAGCAGGCTCTTGCCCAGGTCGACATCGCCGCCACGTGCAGACTTCAGCAGCAGGTTGGCAATCGCATTGGTCTCGGCGCAGCGCACTTCATCGCGGTAGCCACCCAGCTGGGCGAACACGCCGCCGTTGCCGGACTCGGCCAGGCTGGGGGCGCGGAAGCCGGTGGAGTAGGTGCCGCGCAGCATCAGCTGCTCGAAGGCCTGGTACTTGAAGCCGATCTTCGGGGCGACGTTGGCACTGAAGTTGGGGTACTTGTCCACGCGCAGCGCGGCATCCAGCTCCAGCTTGTCGGTGATCGGTGCAACGGTTTCGGTGAACAGCGCATAGGTGTTGCGTGCACCGTCGAACCACGAACCACCCTGCTGGGTGATCAGGCCCGCCGCCGCATCGGCGTTGCCGGGGGTATAGAAGGTTTCG
Source organism: Stenotrophomonas sp. STEN046 (assembly GCF_056759755.1). Classification (NCBI taxonomy): domain Bacteria; kingdom Pseudomonadati; phylum Pseudomonadota; class Gammaproteobacteria; order Lysobacterales; family Lysobacteraceae; genus Stenotrophomonas; species Stenotrophomonas sp. STEN046. The sequence goes on along the minus strand of NZ_JBRRDR010000003.1, from coordinate 83,564 downwards.
CGGCTGGCATTGAAGCCGAAGGCGGCGCGCATCTCACCGGCCGGCAGCTGGAACAGCGGCCCTTCGATCTTGCCGTCCAGAGTGTGCAGGCGGGTCCACGACTGGATGTCGAAGGTCGGGAAGGCCTCACGGATCAGGGCACCGTTGGCTTCGCTGATTTCGCCGAACTTGTACGCCGGGTGGTCGGAGATGATCACCCGGCCGGTACCCGGATCGATGCTGTACGGACCGAAGGCCTTCTCGAAGCCCTTCACGTTGACGTTGATGGTCTGGTAGGTGGTCGAGTGGGTGCCGGCGGTGGCGAACGCGGTTTCCCAGTTCCAGTCACCGACGTTGCCACGCGCGCCGGTCAGCACGCGGTAGCTCTTGTCGGTGTTGCGCTGGCCGAAGTAGTTGGCGCCGGCATCCTGCAGCAGGTACTGCAGGCCGACCACACCTCCCATCATCGCCTTCAGTTCCGGGCTGGCATGGTTGTATTCGTTGTTCGGGCCCAGGAACGGATACAGGAACTGGTTGACGTTGGTGCCGGTATCGCGCGAGAACCAGCTGGTCGGGTTGCCGGTGGTGGTGCCGTAGCTGCGCGGCGTGCCGCCGTTGGCGCGCAGGTCGATGTCGGTGTAGGTCGCCTCGGCGAAGATCTCGGTGCTGTCGCCCACCAGGAAGGTGCCATTGAGGTAGGCGGTGTTGCGCTCGGACTTGGCGCCGGCATCGATCTCGTTGTTCATCCAGGTTTCCCAGACGCAACGCGGGCCGGCCGCTTCACCCTGCAGCACGTTCTGGCAACCCGGTGCGGCTTCCTGCACGCGGCGGCCGGTGACCGGGTCGAAGGCGAAGTAGCTGCCCGGGTTGAACTGGCCCGGCTTGCTGCCCACGCCCAGGCGCAGGTTGTTCAGGTAGTTGGGGTTGTTGACGTAGTACTGGTCCGGGCGCTTGTCATAGAAGTCGGCCAGCGGAATCGCATCCCGGCGGTACATGTTGACTGCGCCGTAGATGTTGAAGCGGTTTTCGGTCAGGTCGCCGAAGCCGGCGGTGATGCTGGCTTGGCGCTCGCCGTAGGAGTCGATGCGCGAGGAGGTGTCATTGCTGAAGCTGATCTCCGCACCCTGGAAGTTGCGCTTGGTGATCACGTTGATCACGCCGGCCACCGCGTCGGTGCCGTACACGGCCGAAGCGCCGTCGGTCAGCACTTCCATGCGCTCGATGGCCGCAGCCGGAATCGCATCGATGTTGACGAACTGGGTCTGGAAGCCCGCCGGTGCGCCGTAGTACGACAGGCGACGGCCATTCAGCAGCACCAGCGTGCCCTGTGCGCCGAGGCCGCGCAGGTTGGCCTGCGATGCGCCGTCGGAACCGGTGAACAGCGAGCGCGCATCCTGCTGCGCCGGCCGCGCGGCCGGCAGGTTGTCCAGCACCTGCAGCAGCGTGCGCGCACCCATGTTCTGGATGTCCTGCTTGCTGATCACCTGTACCGGCGAGGCGGTTTCAACGTCGGTGCGGCGGATGTTGGAACCGGTGACCTCGATGCGGGCCAGGTCGGTGGCCTTGTCCTTGTCCTTGCTGTCCTGGGCGAAGGCGGGGGCGGCGACCGACAGCAGCACGCCGGCGATGGCCAGCGACAGCGGGGCGATGGAACGACAGGGGGGGCGGTGGTGGCGTGCGGGCAACATCGGGGTTCTCTCCTGGCAGGGGTGGCGGCGCGGAAGGCAGCACGAAAGCGATTGGCGGGCAAAACGCTCCCGGGCCACGGCTCGAAAGCCGTGGTCGGAATGGGCGGGGGAGGAGCGGTGTTACGAGGGGGTCATGGGGCGACGAAGCTGGCGGTGTCGCCCTCCTGGCCGATCAGCACGGCGTTGGCCCAGTTGGCGCAGACCTGGGCGGGTTGGCTGCCCTGCGCACCCAGCGTGCGCAGGCTCAGGGTGGAAAGGCCACGGATGTCCAGCTCCGGCTTGACCACGCCGGGTGCCTTCACCAGGCCGCTGTCGTACAGCAGCCGGTTGTCACCCCAGACCTGGAACTGCAGGCCGCCGGCGCTGCGGCAGGCATCGTCCACGCCCAGGTCGGCGCGCAGCAGGCGCCAGCCACCCTGCAGGCGCAGGTCGATGCGGCTGTTGGCAGCAACACCCAGGCCACGGCGGAACTGCAGGCCGTTCATGCGCATGCCGGCATCGCCGCTGAAGGCCTTGTCGGCACGCACCTGGCTGGCCAGCGCGGCCGGCACCGGCAGCTCGGAGAGATAGCGCTGCCGGGCCGGACGCTCCGGTTCCTGGTGTTCGAGAATGTGGAAGGTGGACAGCGCGATCGGGCCGACGTCGCGCGGCTGCAGCGCATCGAATGCACGCGCAGCGCCCTGCGCCGCCGTCACCATCGGATCGGTGCTGCTGGCGCCGTCGCCTTCGGGGTTCTGCACGCTCAGTACGCGGAAGCGCAGCAGCCGGCCGGCATGGGCCGGGAAGTCGATGCGCTGCACGCCCTCCTTCAGCTGCAGGTGGCCGCGGGCGATGGGCTCGCCCCACTCGCCGTTGCTGTCGCCCAGGTACACCTCGTAGTCGCGCACCTGGCCATGCTTCCAGTTCTTGTCATTGCGTGGCGCGATCTCGATGCCGTCGATCATCCTGCGTTCGCCGAATCCAATCACCCATTCGTGGGCACCGGTGCGCACGGCCTGGTTGCGCACGCTGCGGAACCAGGTACCCGGGTCATCGTCGAAGGCGTTTTCCAGCGCATGGCCAGGCTCTTCGGCCGGCCGGTTGACCACCAGCAGGCTGTCGGCCGGCAGTTCGCGGCCCAGCACCGGCGCGGCCGGGTAGGCATCGTCGGCGGCAGCGGCGGCGACTGCGAAGTCCAGCTGCAGCTGCAGCGGTTGGCGGATGTCCTGGCTGGCGGTGCGCACATGCAGCGTGCCGCGGCGTTCACCGGCGTCGAAGTACCAGCCTTCGCTGGCGCTGTTGAATGCAGCGGCATCGGCCAGGGCCGGCAGCGCGCGACCTGCGGCCTGCACCGTACGTGGCGCCTGCCGGCTCAGCACGCGCAGGCCGTAACGACGCTGCGCCAGCTGGCCCTTGTAGGTTCCCTGCACTGCGTCGATCTGCACCTGCACCGGGCCACTGCCCTGCGCCGGTGCCTGCACGCGGATCAGCTGCGTGCTCGACTCGCCCTGCTGGTAGCGGCGGGTGTTGCCGTCGTCTTCGTACAGCGTGTACTGCGATTCGCCCTGCGGATACAGGTCGAACGTCACTTCATCGAGGGGTTTTTCGCCGTCGAACAACATCGACGGATACATCGGCAGGATCGCACCGGCGCGCACGAACACCGGCAGCGTGGCCAGGTCCACCTGGCGGTCCAGCTGGCGGCCGTCGGCAGCGGCCTGCACGCGGCGGCCATCCCAGTAGTCGATCCAGCCACCCGCGGGCAGATGGATGTCGCGGCGCCAGCCACGGCTCGCGGCCTGGCTGCGGTACACCGGCGCCACCAGCAGGTCGCGGCCGAGCAGGAACTGGTACTTGTAGGTTTCATCCTGCGCGTGCGGATCGCGCGGGTTGTCCCACATCAGGCCACGCACCGGCGGCGCGCCGGTCTGCGCGGCCTCGTGCACCAGCCCGTACATGTACGGGGTCAGGCGCATCTTCAACTTCAGGTAGTCGCGGTTGATGCTGCGGTAGGGCTCGTCGTACCACCACGGATGCTTGCGCGCGTTCGACGACCAGCCGCTCATGCCCATCAGTACCGGCGTGAACGCCTTCCACTGCAGGTCGCGGGTGAAGGTCTCGGCGCTGCCGCCGAAGATCGCATCGACATCGCCGCTGGCATAGGCCATGCCGGACAGGCCCGACCCGACCAGGGTCGGCACGTGCCAGCGGATGTAATCCCAGCTGCTGCTCTGGTCGCCGGTCCAGGCCACCGCATAGCGCTGGATGCCGGCCCAGCCCATCACCGTCCACAGGAACGGGCGCGAATCGGAATTGTCGAGGATGCCGTTGAATGCCTGACGGTTGGCATCCATCGCGAACTGGTAGCCCTTGCCGGTCCAGGCCACGTCCAGCTTCTGCACGCGGCTGCCGGCCTTGCCCACTTCCCAGGCGATCTTGTCCACGCCGTTCTCGGTCCACAGGCCGGTGCGGAAACCGTAGTTGGCCAGGCCCTTCACCGTTTCCGGCAGCTGCTTGTAACCGCAGCCGTAGCCGTCATTGGGCAGGATCCAGCCACCGGGCATGTCATTGGCCCGGTACTGCTTGGCCACGCTGTCGATCACATCCGGCGTGGTGCCGGTCGGGCCATCGCTCCAGCCCTCGGGTACGGTGCCGGGCTTCTTGCTGTTGTCACCATCGTTGTAGCAATCGGCATCGCCGTAGGACAGCGCCCAGCGCGCGACCATGTTCGGGCGGCCGGTCAGCTGGGTGTAGCGTTCGATCAGTTTCGGCAGGTCGGCGCCGACGAAGTAGTACGCATCGAAGCGGTCTTCGCGGTGCAGCAGCGTGGCCTGGTCGGCCTCGCGCAGGTCGTAGCTGCCATCGCTCCAGGTGTTGCGCAGCATGCCCCAGCCGCGGCTGCTCAGCAGCATCGGGGCCGGGCTGGGGCGGTCGCCCTCTTCCCAACCGCCGGAATAGGACACTTCCAGTTCGCGGCCCTTGAACTGGTAACGGCCGTTCTGCTGGCCGCCACCGTAGTAGCCTTCGTCGGCCTGCGAGGACAACACCTGCACGCTCTGCGCGGCATCCAGATCCAGCGGCTGCAGCTCCTGCCACAACGCGGTGGGCTGGCCGTTGTCCAGCCGCTCCAGGCGCATGCGCAACGGCTGCCGTTGCACATGCAGCACCAGTGCGTCGGTGCGCACGCGGATTTCCTGCGCGTCTTCTTCCAGCTGCGCACGCACGTTGGCCTTCGGCTGCGGCAGCACGATCGGCGCGGCCTTGTCGCCGGCGCCGGTCAGCTTGCCGTTGCGGCCGGCCTGTACGCGGATGATGTCGGCGGCCGGCAGTTCGATGCGGATGCGTGCGCCGTTGTCGGTCTGCAGGTCCCAGCCCTGCACGCCCTCGCTGCCAGCGCTGGCACTGACCGAGCGCAGGTTGCCAACCGGTGCAGCCTGGGCAGTGGTGGTCGCCAGCATCAAGGCCGGCAACAGGGCCAGCAGCAGTGGTGAGCGACGAACGCAGATTTCCACACGTACTCCCAACCCGTTCACCGGGCGTTTCGAAAGCGGTTGGGCCGACTCTAGGGCAGCGATTCGAAAGATGTCAACAAATTGAAAGGAAAAAGGAAGATATATTTAGATGAAACGAAAGTTGTTGCGCTGCAATACTTTGTGTAACCGCTTGCAGGCCCCTGTTAAGCATTGTGCGATACGGCATTCGGCGCATTCTTTCGTTTCAACCGGCCATCGCCGCAGGGAAAGTCAACACAGCAATATCTTTCTTTTTACTTTCGGTATTTGACATTTCGAAAGAAAACGCAGATGGTGCGCTGGCCCAACTGGAACCTCCGAATGGACGTCACCCTGCTTTCCGATGTGTCCGCCTGGCAGCGCCGAGGCGGAGCCGATACCGCTACCGAAATCGCGCAGCAGCCTGCGCTGTGGGAAGTCCTTGCACAGGATCTGTCGCGTGCCCGCGACCGCCTGCAGGCCTTCCTCGGCGACAGCCTCAACGATCCCAACCAGCGCGTGCTGTTCACCGGCGCCGGCAGCTCCGGCTTCATTGCCGAAATGGTGGCCGACGCCATCAACGCGCAGTGGCCGGCCGAGGTGCGCGTGGTGCACACCACCAGCCTGCTGACCCACCCGGACCTGTACCTGCAGCGCCATCGCCCCACCCTGCTGGTGTCGTTCGGTCGCAGCGGGTCCAGCCCGGAAAGTGTTGCCGCCGTGGACCGCGTGCGCAGCGACGTGGACGACGCACGCTTCCTCGATATCACCTGCAATGCCGATGGCGAACTGGCCCGCCGTGGCGCCGGCCGCGCCGACACCTGCACCCTGCTGATGCCGATGGCCAGCTGCGATCGCGCCTTCGCCATGACCAGCAGCCTGACCTGCATGCTGCTGGCGGCGTTGACCGTGTTCGACCGTTCACCCTGGGACGCCCGCATCGCGCGCCTGAAGCAGGTGGCCGGCCTGGCCCGCGAAGGGCAGGCGCAATGGGATGCACCGGTTGCCGCGCTCGCACAGCGCCCCTTCAACCGGGTGATCTACCTCGCCAGCGGCCCGCTGGAAGCGCTGGCACGCGAAGCGGCGCTGAAGGTGCTGGAGCTGACCGCCGGCCGCGTGCTGGCGCTGGCCAACACCCCGCTCGGCTTCCGCCACGGTCCCAAGTCCACGCTGGACGGGTCCACCCTGGTGGTGATGCTGCGCAGCGTGCAGCCGTTGGCACGACGCTACGAACAGGACCTGCTGGAAGAACTGCGCCGCGATGGCGTGGCCGGCCAGGTACTGTCGATGGGACCGCACGCCGACATCGGTGCCGACGATGACTACACCCTCACCGTTCCTGCCCTGGACGACCCCTGGCTGGCGCCGGTGTGGCTGGGCTTTGCGCAGCTTTACGCGCTGCAGCGTTCGGCCGCACTCGGCCTGACCCCGGACAACCCGTTCCCGGACGGCACCGTCAACCGCGTCGTCAAGGGCGTCACCATCCACCATGGCTGAGCTGATCGCCCACGCCTGCTACGGCATCGACATCGGCGGCACCAAGATCGAGCTGGTGGCCTGCGATGCGGCGATGCAGGTCAGCTGGCGCCGCCGCGTCGCGACCCCGCAGGGCGACTACGACGGTTTCCTGCAGGCGGTGGTGGAACTGGTGGCCGAGGCCGATGCGGCGCTCGGCCGCACCGATGCCGCCATTGGCATCGCCCTGCCCGGCGTGCGCGACCGCCGCAGCGGCCGCCAGCTCAGCGCGAATGTTCCCGCACTGACCGGCCACAGTGTTGCGGCCGACCTGCAGGCACGCCTGCAGCGTCCGCTGCAGTTCGGCAACGACCTGCAGTGCTTTGCCCTGTCTGAAGCACACGGCGGTGCTGCCGACGGCTATCCCAGCATGTTCGGCGCCATCCTCGGCACCGGTGCCGGTGGTGGTTTCTGCCTGCAGGGCCGCCTGCTGTCCGGCTTCAACGGCCTGGCCGGCGAGTGGGGCCACTGGAGCGTTCCCGGCCACCTGCTGCAGCGCCACGGCCTGCCCCTGATCGACTGCGCCTGTGGCCTGCAGGGCTGCGTGGAGCGCTATGTGTCCGGCAGCGGCGTGGCGATGATCGAACGCCACCTCGGTGGTACTGCCGCCGACGCCAGCGCGGTGATCGCATTGGCCGAAGCCGGCGATGCACGTGCACGCCAGGCACTGGATATCCACCGCGACCTGCTCGGTCACAGCCTGGCTGCGCTGGTGCTGGCCCTGGACCCGCACGTGATCGTGCTCGGCGGTGGTCTTTCGCAGTACGCACCGCTGTACCAGCAGTTGCCTGCGGCCATCGCCGCGCATCTGTTCAACGGCGTGCAGGTACCGCCCATCGTGCCGCCACGCTTCGGCGATGCCGGTGGCGCCCGCGGTGCCGCCCTGCTCGCCTGCCAACCCTCGTTTTCCTGATGTCCGGAGCTTGACCATGTCCCCGTTGCAGACCCTGCTTGCTTCCCACCGCGCCGGCGCCAACGTCGGCCTGTACAGCGTCTGCTGCAGCAACGAGCAGGTGCTGCGCGCAGCCATGCACGTGGCGCTGGCACATGGCACCGTGCTGCTGATCGAGGCCACCTCCAACCAGGTCGACCAGTTCGGCGGTTACACCGGCATGACCCCGCCGCAGTACCGCGATTACGTCGGCAGCCTGGCCGATGAGGAAGGCTTCCCGCGCGAACGGCTGATCCTGGGCGGCGACCACCTTGGTCCGAATGCCTGGCAGAGGCGCCCCGCCGCCGAAGCAATGACCCACGCGCGCGTGCTGATCGAAGCCTACGTCGCTGCCGGTTTCCACAAGATCCACCTGGACTGCAGCATGTCCTGCGCCGATGACCCGGTGCCGTTGCCGGACGCCATCGTCGCTGCGCGGTCGGCCGAGCTGGCCGAAATCGCCGAGCGCACTGCCGCCGGACACGGCCTGCCGCCACCGGTGTACGTCATCGGTACCGAAGTGCCGATTCCCGGCGGCGAAGCCTCGCTGGCGGGCGGCCTGCAGGTCACCACCCCGGCCGCGGCCGCGCAGACCCTGGCCATCCACCAGCAGGCCTTCGATACGCCGCAGCTGCGCGATGCGTGGCAGCGTGTGATCGCGATGGTGGTGCAGCCGGGCGTGGATTTCGACCACAGCAGCGTGCACGAATACGATGCGGCCGCTGCCGGTGCGCTCGCCGATTTCCTGGAACAGCAACCACGCATCGTGTTCGAGGCGCACTCCACCGATTACCAGCGCGAGAGTGGCCTGCACGCGCTGGTGCGTGACCACTTCGCCATCCTCAAGGTCGGCCCGGCGGCGACCTTCGCCTACCGCGAAGCGCTGTTTGCATTGGCGGCGATCGAAGCCGAGCTGTTGCCGGCCGCGCAGTGCTCGCGCCTGCCGCAGGTACTGGACGAGGTGATGCTGGCCAATCCGAAATCCTGGCAGTCCTACTACCAGGGCGACGAGGCAACCCTGCGCCTGTTGCGCAGCTATTCCTTCAGCGACCGCTGCCGCTACTACTGGGGCGAACCCGCACTGGCCCAGGCCGTGCAGACCCTGTTTGCCAATCTGGAACAGCATGCGCCACCGCTGGTGCTGCTCAGCCAGTTCCTGCCGGAGCAGTACCGCGCCGTGCGCGAAGGCACCCTGGCCAATACGCCAGGCGCGCTGGTGCAGCATCGCGTCGGCCTGTGCCTGGGCGAGTACGCCCGCGCCTGCAGCGGCAACCAGGCCGGAACCCGCAAGCAGAACGCAAGTTCGCCTGCCACCGTTCTTGCGAACGGCTAATCTCTACCTTTCCCCGCGAAACCGAGAATGGCCATGCGCAATACCCGCTCCCGCCGGCAACAGATTCTGCAGCTGCTGATCGAGCACGGCTCGGTGCAGGTGGCCGATCTGGTCGAGCGCTTCGGCGTGTCGGCGGTGACCATCCGTGCCGATCTCACCCACTTCGAGTCGCAGGGGCTGGCCACGCGCACCCATGGCGGCGCCACCCTGGTGCGCACGCCGCCGCAGGAACAGGACATCCACGAAAAAGATGCACTGAACCTGCCGCTGAAGGATTCCATCGGCACGGCGGCCGCGCGCCTGGTACAGGCCGGTGACAACATCATCATCGACTCCGGCTCGACCACGATGACCCTGGCCCGCCATCTGCGCGGGCACCGCGATGTGACGGTGATGACCAACGGCCTGAACATCGCCTGGGAACTGGCCAATGCCACCGGTGTGAACGTGCTGCTGACCGGTGGCCTGCTGCGCCAGCAGTCGCTGTCGCTGCAGGGCAGCCAGGCCGAGGCCAGCCTCAACTCCTACAGCTTCGACACCCTGTTCCTGGGCGTGGACGGGCTGGACCTGCAGTTCGGGCTGACCACGCACGACGAGGCCGAAGCCCGCCTCAACCACCGCATGGTCGAACGTGCGCGGCGCATCGTAGTGCTTACCGACGCCTCCAAGTTCGGCCGCGTCAGCCTGCACCGCATCGCACGCCTCGATCAGATCCACGCCATCATCACCGACGCCGGCATCGACGAGGCAACCCGCGAGGGGCTGCAGCGGCTGGGCATCGAAGTGATCATCGCCGAGCCGCCCGCATGACCGAGATCCGCACCCTGCACGGCCGCATCCTCACCCCACTGGGGTGGCGTCGCGGCCAGATCCACTTCGATTCGCACGTGCGCCAGCTGCAGGTGGATGACCACAGTGGTGGCGACGACCCGCAGCTGCCGGTAATCCTGCCGGGATTCATCGATCTGCACGTGCACGGCGCGGCCGGCGTGGACCTGATGCAGGGCGGTGACGTCGCCCGCACCATCGCCCGCACCCACGCGCGCTTCGGCACCACCACCCTGCTGGCGACCACCATGACCGCCGGCCTGGAGGAGATCGAGCACGCGCTGCGGGGCGTGGCCGCAACGATGGCCACACCCGATGCCGATGCGGCGTGCATTGCCGGCGTGCATCTGGAGGGCCCGTTCATCAGCCCGCAGCGCCTGGGCGCGCAGCCCAACCGCACCCTCGAGGCAACCATCGCACTGGTGCAGCAGCTGCACGCGCTGGCGCCGATCAAGGTGATGACGCTGGCGCCGGAGATCGGCGAGCACACCGCGCTGATTCCTGCGCTGTCGGCACTCGGCATCCGCGTGCAGCTCGGCCACAGTGCCGGCACCTACGAGGAAGGCGTGGCCGCACTGCAGGCCGGCGCCTCCGGCTTCACCCATCTGTTCAACGGCATGACCGGCGTCGACCACTATCGCCCGGGCATCGCCGCTGCTGCGCTGGCACATGCGCAGTACGCCGAAATCATTCCCGACCTGCAGCACATCCACCCGGGTGTGATCCGCCTGGCCGCGCGCGCGATTCCACGCCTGTACGCGGTGACCGACGCGACTGCCGCCACCGGCATGCCCGACGGCGAATACGCACTGGGCGAACAGCGCGTGCACAAGTGTGGCGGCTGTGTACGCCTGGCCACCGGCTCGCTGGCCGGCAGCGCGCTGACCATGGACCAGGCACTGCGCAACCTGGTGCAGGTGGGGCTGGAGCTGGCCGATGCGTCCCGGCGCGTTTCCACCTTCCCCGCCGACTACCTCGGCATGGACGATCGCGGCCGCATTGCGCCTGACGCCCGTGCCGACCTGGTGGTGCTCGATGCCGAGCTGCGCCTGCAGCAGGTCGTGGTGGGCGGTCGATTGATCGATCTGGACTGACACACACGATGCGGCCCGGATGCCGCATGCACTTCCTGTGGAGCCGAAGGCAATGGCAGGAGCCATTGCCTTCGGCTCTACATGTGACGCGCAAGCGCAACGCCTCAGCCACGCACCATCCCCGTTATTCCAGGAATACGCCGATGACCGCAGCCACTGCACCTGCCGTACCCGCTTCCACCGCTCCGCGCTGGCCCGTACGCTACCTGCTCTTCATCGGCGGCCTTGGCGGCCTGCTCTACGGCATCGATATCGGCATCATCGCCGGCGCCCTGCCCTACCTTGAGGCCACCGCCAGCCATGCCTGGCAGCTCAGCAGCCAGCAGCTCGGCTTCGTTGTGGCTGCAGTCCTGCTCGGCAGCGTGCTGTCTTCGCTGTTCGCCGGCATGATCGCCGACCTCATCGGTCGTCGCGGTGCAATGCTGCTGGCAGGTGTCCTGTTCACCGCCTCCATCCCGATCATGGCGCTGGCCTCGGGTTACACCCCGCTGCTGCTGGGTCGCCTTCTGCAGGGCGTCAGTGGCGGCCTGATCGGCGTGGTCATTCCGCTGTACCTGGCCGAAGTGCTCAGCCCGGAACGGCGCGGACGTGGCGCGGCGATGTTCCAGCTGCTGCTGACCGTCGGCCTGGTGCTGGCGGCATTGATCGGCCTCTACCACGCCCATGCCGTGGATGCGGCCACCGAAGCGGTGCGCTCGCTGCCGGTCGCGCAGCAGGCGCAGGAGCTGTTCGCAGTGAAGGACCACGCCTGGCGCACCATCTTCTGGACCTGCCTGGCGCCGGGCCTGCTGTTCTGCGCCGGCATCTTCTGGCTGTCCGAATCGCCGCGTTGGCTGGTGCGTCGCGGTCGCATCGATGATGCCCGCCGCAGCCTGCAGCGTGTGCTGCCCGCCGCCGATGTGGAGCCCACGCTGGCACAGATCCAGGCACCGGAATCGAGCAGCAGCGGCGGCAAGCGCGACCCGCTGCTCAGCCGCCGCTATGTGGTGCCGTTCGTACTGGCCTGCGTGGTGCTGGCCTGCACCCAGGCTACCGGCATCAACTCGGTGCTGGCCTATGCGGTGAACATCCTCAACCAGGCGGGCCTTTCCGGTTCGGTGGCCAACGGCGCCGATGTGGCGATCAAGCTGCTCAACGCGGTAATGACCGTGGTCGCGCTGCTGCTGGTCGACCGCAAGGGCCGCAAGTTCCTGCTGATGCTCGGCAGCGGCGGCATCTGCGTGGCCCTGCTGGCAGCGGCGACGCTGTTCTTCCAGGCCGAGCGGGGCCGTACCGACGTGCAGCCGCAACTGCAGGCGTCGGTAACCGGCGACGGCCTGCACCTGGTGCTGGACCAGACCCAGTGGCAACGCCTGGCCGGCAGCGTGGACAGCGAAGGCCGCCCACTGCAGCTCACCGTGTCCTACGCCTATGGTGACTTCACCAACGTGCGCGCGCTGCGCAGCGACAACCTGAGCGACCGCGAGCTGCGCATCGAACGCGACGGCACAGTGCGGCCGGACAGCGTGATCGGCGCGTTCTTCCGCACCATCCACCTCAATCCCTTCGCCAATCCGGCCAGTGCCGCGCAGGCACCGCTGCGCATCGAACAGGCGCGCATCGGGCCCATCCCGCCACCCGCGCATGGCTGGGCAGTGGCCGCCTGCATCCTGGTGTTCGTGGCCTTCTTCGCGGTCGGTCCGGGCGTGTGCGTGTGGTTGGCACTGTCGGAGCTGATGCCCAACCGCATCCGCTCCAACGGCATGAGCATCGCGCTGCTGATCAACCAGTTCGTGTCCACCACCATCGCCGCGATCTTCCTGCCCACGGTGGGGCATTACGGCTACGCCAGCATGTTCCTGTTCTGGGCCGGGTGCACGTTCGTGTTCTTCCTGGTGGCCGCGCTCTGGCTGCCGGAAACCAAGGGCCGCTCACTGGAAGAGATCGAGGCCGGCTTTGCGCGCAAGCGCGGCTGAGACCGCGAACTCCCGCGCCGGCGAACGTCCGGCGCGGGAGTCGACTGACCGTCGACTCCATCCTCGGTGCCGTCGCGGCAGCGCCGCCCTCAGCGCAGCTTTCTGAGCTTGAACGCCACCAGTACCTGCAGCGCCCCGTACAGCAGGCTGCCGATGCCGATCCACAACGTGGTCACCGCCACGCCCGCATACGGGTTGGCCGCAAACAGCAGCCCCAGCACGATGGCCAGTACACCGCTGAGTATCAGCAGCCACTCGCCCTGGATCTGCTTGCGCACGCGCAGGGCGAACACGATGCGGTAGATGCCCGCCACCAGCAGCCAGGCGGCCAGCAACACCACCAGCACGCTGGCCGTGGCCAGCGGATTGATCACCGCCAGCACGCCAAAGCCCAGCGAGGCCAGCGCGTACAGCAGCAGCCAGCCGCGCGAGGCACCACTGCCGCCATTGATCAGCGCAAGCAGGCTGATGACGCCTTCCACGATCGCCATCACGCCCAGCGTCCACGCCAGCGCCATGGCCGCCGACATCGGCCAACCGATGGCAACGATGCCAAAGCCCAGCGCCACCAGCCCGTACAGCAGCAGGATCCACCAGCTGCGCCCAACGGCCGACAACAGGGGAGACAGGGGGGAATTCATGGCCACTCCTTCGATCCGGTATCACGCTCATCGTAATCCCCGGGCATGAAGGCTGCGATCACGGCACCCGTGCGCATACCCACACCCGCACCTCTTCTGCACCCACCAGGCGCAGCGTGTCGGCAATCTCCAGCACCGTACTGCCGGTGGTCATCACATCGTCCACCACGGTCAGCTGCGGCGGTACCGCACCACGCACATCAAAGGCGTCGAACAGGTTTTCGCGACGCTGCTCGGCACTGCGCTCGGACTGCGGCGCGGTGTAACGGCGACGGTAGAGGCCGCGCCACATCGGCATTCGCAGCAGGCGACACAACTCGGCCGCCTGGTCGTAGCCACGCTGGCGCAACCGCCGGCGATGCAACGGCACCGGCACCAGCGGCAGGCAGGACCACGGCGGCGGACTGCGCAGCATCAACTGCGCAAGCAGGCGCCCAGCGGCCAGGTCCTGGTGGAACTTGTAGCGCACCAGCAGCTGATCCACCGGCGGCAGGTACAGCAGGCTCGCGTGGGTGGCCGTCTGCGGCGGCGGCTCATCGCGGCAGGTGCCACAAATGGGCAGGGCATCCGCGGGAAGTGGCAGCGCGCAGCGCAAGCAGGCCCGGCCGGCCCACGGCAGCTCGGCCAGGCAGGCTGCACAGAGGTCGAGCTCATCGTGACCGGGCGCATTGCAGACCAGGCAACGCAAGGGCAGCAGCAGGCGGAACATCGCCTGCAGCGACACGGCAGAGAGGCAGAACGATGCAACGCGCATACCCCAGCATCGCGCTGCGGCCGCTTGCCGCCCATCGGTGAACACAGCACCTGCGCATCGGGAACCCGCTAGCGCGCGCTGCCATCCACATACGGCCGCGACTGCAGGACCAGCACCTCGTCACCCACCACCGCCCACTCGATGTCCTGGTCCACACCCCCCAGCGCCTGTCGGGTGGCCGCACCGATCTTCGCAAGCCGCGCGACAAGCGCATCGGTCAATACCTGCCGCGAACCGGTGATGGGCACCTCACGCACGCCACCGCCGGCCTTGGCCACCAGCTGGGTGTCTTCCGCCGACCGGCTCAGCACCTGCACCGCCTTGGACCAGTTCGAGTACATCACCTGCTCGGCCTGGCGCTTGCCTTCCACCACACGGATACCCAGCCCGCGCTTGGCCGAGATGTAGGTCACATGCTGGCGCGCACGATCGAACGGGTCGCGGGTGATCATCACCCCGGAACTGTCCGACGGCGCGGCCACCTGCACCAGAACCGCCATCGCCACCGCATCCTGCTGCAGGCCTGCGGCCGTGCGCGCCTCGTAGGCCTCGAAGTTGTAGATCGATGCCCATACCGTCTGCACCGCCTTCGCGACGGCATCGGCGCGGGTCACGTTGGGGACGGTGGTGTACAGCCCCGCACCACTGAATCCCGGCAGATCCTCGGAGTTGGACGAACTGCGAACGAATACCCCAGCGCCTTTCAGTTGACCTTGCCATTGCGCCTGCAGCGACCGCACGAAGGCAGCATCGGGCGCTGCGTTGGTGATCTCCGCGCGCAGCCCGGCCAGCGCAGCGCGGCGGACCTCTGGATCGGTGCCGAAGCCCGGGCGCTGCTGCAGTGCGCGCAGGCGTTCGGGGATCTTCAGCCGCTGCCGCATGGCCTGGTAGTGCGAGAACGGAACGCAGAAGCCGTCCGGTACCCGTGCAGCCGGAGGCAGTACTGCCTTCAGCGTGCCGAGGTTGGCTGCCTTCACGCCACAGTGGCTGCTGTCGCGCGCACGCAGCGCCGCCAACGGCTTGAGCGCCACCACCGAAAGGTCCGGCCGTGGCAGATTGCGCTGCACCGGGCGCGCGGCCGTGGCCGATGGGGTCCGCGCCGGGCGCGCAATGGGGGTCACCCGGTAGTCGTTGCTGCTGACCTCCAGCGCCACCCAGCGCCCGTCGTACTGGCGCAGCGCGGTCTGTGCGTCGCGCACGTAGGCATTGGGAATGCCCCAGCCCTTGGCCAGCAGGTTCACATGGGACAGCAAGGTCGAAGGCCGCTGTGTCACCAGGCCGGCCACCGGTGCCAGCGCGATGGGCACCTCATCCAGCACCGGAATATCAGTGGGCGACAACGTACGCAGCTGTGCGTCCGAGCGGACGATCCGCAGCCGTCCCTCGGCGCGGCCTGTGTTCAACGGCAGGAAACGCTGCTCGCGCAGCAGGGCCTCCTGGCTGACATACGCCAGGCCCATGGCCCTGGCCACCTGCTCATGGCCGGTGGCGTTGGTCTTGAAGCGGATGGGATCGTAGAACGAGCTCCGCACGATGTCATCGGTCTGCCGCAGCAATGCAGCGCTGATCCTGTCGCCTTCCCAGAACTCGTAGGTGTAGCCCGGCAGATCCCGCTGCCACGCCAAGGTGCCGAACAGGAACCGCCGCTGCGGGTCGCGGTACTGCGCGTTGAGCGTGGCCTTGTCCATCGACCGCCCCAGCCGCTGGCGCACGAACTGTTCGTGCAGCGCATGGCGGGGAGTGTTGATGTAGTAGATGCGCCCGGCATCGTGCCGATCGATCACGAAGATCAGGTGCGGCATTTCCAGCGGGGTGCCGGCGTTGTAGACACGGGCCAGCTGCATGAACTGTTCGCGGCTGTCGATCCGCGCCAGCGCGTCGGGGCCCGCCGATGGCGGCGGCGGGGGCTGTTCGGTGCCCGGGCGGTATTCATAGGGCGAGGGCTTGCGTGCCGTCTGCGCGAACGAGGGCGCGACGCAGAGCAGCAGCGTGAATGTCACGGTCCTGGCCAGGGAGCGCGCTTGCCGCGTGGGGTGCATACGGGATCTGTCCATGATGCCGGTGCCGGGGAATGCGGCGATCATAAGCCAGTGCGCCGTCGCGTGCCGGCCGTCAGCCGCCTGCCAACGTGCCAGCTCAGCCGATGGCTGCAGCCGCCTGCCATGCGCACTGGAGTTGCTCCCGCTCTGCAGCGCTGACGTAGCGCGCGTCGGCGCCGAGCGCGAACAGCGCATGCTGCAGGGAGGCGGCAGCACGTGACCACGCCGCATTGAAACCCTCCTCCTCATCGTCCACCACGAACGCGGCGCCGCCGACGAGCGCGAGCGCACGCTTGCGCAGCTCGGCATGCAGCACGCTCGGCGCAGCACCTACCGGTGATCGCGGCACCGTCGGCCCCATTGCGAGTATCCCTGCATGGTCATCGCCCAGAAAAGGCGAATCGGGATCGACGTCTGCAAGCCATCGGTCCCACACGGCGTTGCAGCAGCGTGCGGCCTGTTCGTCGTTGGACAGGGAAAGCGCGTCGATCACTGCAAGCGGCAGATGCGCAATACTGCGCAGCAGATCCACCACCGCCTCGCCGCCAGCGCCGAACAGCTCCGACAGGGGCGCCTCATCCAGTACATCCACGGCGGTCGCCCGCGTGTAGCCGGCATAGGCTGCCGGCTGCTCTGATGCCTTGTGAATGATGCGGACCCTCCACAACCGGCCCGGCCAGGTGGCAAGTGTCACCGAGCAGGGATGGTGGTCAACGACGATCCAGGGCCGCCGGTCCACCCGGTCGCCGATGCGGGCACCTGGTGCGGCGGCCGACATCGGCCCCTGTTCGTCATCGCCCACGTAGACGAAGCCGTAAACCGCCTCCTCAGGCATGTGGGTCATGCTGTCCCATCCCTGTATGCCTGGTGCTGGCCCATCACTTCAGCAGGGGCTGCACATCCACGATCCGCACATCGTGCATCTGCTTCAGATACGCATCCAGATACGCCTTGTGCGATGCGCCGACAATCACCAGCGTGCGCATGCCCGGTGTCGGCCCCATCAGATCGCGGATGTTGGCGGCCATGCGCAGGTTGCGCGTTTCCCACGAGGTGACATAGAGGCGTCCATAGCCCTGCGCCGAGGGTTCTTCCAGTGCAGCGCCATAGTCACTTTCGAAGGCGATTGCCGCCAGATCGCCCGCGTTGTAGCGGCGGTACAGGGCCAGCATCTTCTCCGGCGTATCCGCCTGTGCTTCCAGTTCGCCGAACATCGTGCCGCGCTGCTTGGTGGCCGGGTTGTCCCACGCCTTCCTGATGGCTGCCACATAGGCTTTGGGGTCAGGGCCGTAGCGGTCTGCACTGTGATCATCCATCGGCCACAGCCGCTCATGCCCCAGTCGCGCAGCAAGAGGCGCAGCGACCAAGGTCGTCTCGTTGCGGCTCACGCGCAGCGCTTCCAGCGCATCCACCAGGGCCTGGTCCAGGCCTTCATCTGCATGCCGATCCGCCTCGGCAAGGCGCAACCATTGCACCAGCGCAGAATCACGCTCGCCGGCCGCCAGGAAGGTGGCAGCCAGTGCACGCCGCTGTACCGCCGTCGGGTGCACAGGCCAGGTGGCCAGCATCGCTTCGGCCGCAGCGTTGGCCGCCGGCACGTCCAGCCCGGTAGCCTTCCCGGCCACCGCTGTATCGGGGCAGTAGTCGCTTATGTTGAAGCGATAGCGCGAGGGGTAACGCCGCAGGGTGTCGCACTGCAGGCCCGATACCACCTCGATCGCGATGGCCTTCGGCTGCCACGCGGCAAGGCGGTCGATCAGGGCGCCGAGCGTTGAAGGATCGAACGTCTTCGGCATGCCCGAAAGATGCGTGGTGCCCAGCACCGCAACCTCATTCTGTACGCCCTGCTGCGGGCCCTTGTGCGCGCCCGGATCAAAGGCCTGTGCGTGTGCGGTGGCCGCCAGCATCCAGCCACAGAGCGCGGCGCCGATCATCCTGTTTCGTCTCTGCATTGCCTGCTTCCCTTCCCGCTGCATGTGACTTGCCGGTAAAGCGCGTAACCCGCGCATAGCGGCGCAGATTCAGGCGCTGCGGGGGGATCTGTCAATTGGTGGAGCTGGCAGCCTCCCGTTCGCCCCCCGGATTCAGCCCTCACGACTTTCCGAGGAGGTCTCCGAACTGTGCCCCGAGGTCGCTCACACCCATCTTCGACCATCGCTCCAGAAGCGTGTCGATATCTTCATGCGGGTGCGTCGGATCGGCCTGTTCCAGATCTTCGCCATCGAAGACCGTTACGCTGAGCTCGTATGGGCCAACCTGAAGGAAGAAGCCGCTGGATACGCATACTATCCGCCCTCGGCCCAATGGCCGGCTGTCTCCGTTGACATAGGTCGCGCCGCAGGCGTCAAGCACTACGTAGGCTCCGTCCTGGTAGCCGATTTCTACATGCAACGGAGCAATCCTGTGCCCAGGTGCCTGCAGGCGCCACGAGCACACCTCGCTGCTGCCCACGCTGCCACCAAGGGCATCAAACACGTGGTAATGACTGTTGCCTATCGCCAACTGTGCGAGATTCTTGACTGCCAATCGCATTCGGGTTTTGGGGAGCCTGCGCATCGTGTAGGTCTCTCTGCTATCGGTGGTCGTCATCGATACCTTGCCGGGTTGTTGCGCGCATCGCGCACCCACGGATCGTCATCGGCCACAGCGCACGCGGCCTCTACGTCCTCCGGCCAGACAGGGATCTTTCCTGTGCGCATGGCGACCCAGCGCGCACACGCGCTGGCCAAGTCGAACGGGAAATAGATCAGTGCGACGCCCGCGAACTGGCCATAACGCATGCGCAGGTGACGCAACCCTTCGCGCATGCTTTCCCGCCGCGCACATGTACTGACCGGAACGTAGTACTTGATGCAATCGACAACGGCCTCTGGCCCCTCTTCCATGTACCGGCGCAGGAACTCCCAATGTCCAGTGACGATCTCGGGGATCTCTACTTCGGTGAAGGCAAAGGTCTCGCGCACGGTTTCACCGTCCGCATCCAGCACATGGCCGTGGATGGCCCAGTTGGCGCCCATGCCCGAGGGAAACATCGGCTCCTGGACCAGAGTGAAGAACACCTCATCCCACGGGATGCGCAGGATCGTGCCATCGATACGGTGCACGTACACCATGCGATTGAGCCGGTTGAGACGGATCGGGTAATGGGTGTAACGAAAGGCCTCCTGCCGTAAGAGCCACAGGCCCCAATAGGCTGCTGCACCGGCGATTGCCACTACAAATATGATCCAGATAGCCAGAGAAACGTCATCGCTGCTTTGGACGCGATTTCGATGAGACAGAGCGGCAATCGGCATTGCAACCATCGCCACAGTGAACATTGAAAAACCAATGAATGAAAATACGCTACAAAAACCCTTTTCTGCGAAAAAATTGTCCACAAGCTCGATAAAGCACGAGTTCATCCGAATAGCGCTGATTTGGGCGAGCGGACGCGCATCAAGACACGCTCTCTGATCCAGACGAAGCTGCACATCACGAGTAGTCAGGGCGCGATTTACTTTGAATTTTGATGTAAGTCCCATCAAGCTCATCGCCCATCACCCAGAGCAATATTGAGCTCCCTCATTTCGGTCTCTAGGTGCGTGTACCGCTCAGCTTCATTGAAATTTCCCCAGTAACAGCGCTCAAGCCAGTCTTGCAGCTTGTTGTCTTTCACTAGTTCGATAAGGACAGCGATTCCAATCAGCAGCACTGCCGCTATCCATCCAAGAACAGGAAATGTCGACGATGCCAAAGCGAGGTAAATAATCGAACCGCCGAGTATGGCCGAGGCCAAATATAGAGAAGAGACGAAGAGATTCCCTTCTAATCCTTCCCGCACCCCCTTCACCAGATCCATCCCCGCCATCACCACGCCCGCTGCAACAGAAGCGGCCCTTCCCACCATCACCAGTCGATTGGCGGCAGACAGGCCTCCTGGCCTCTGCGAAAAATAGTTGTCCAACGCCCTCCCCGCCGTCTCCGCCGTCGTCCCGGCCAGCGCTCCAATTCCCGCCGACAGCCGCAGCTTCGCTTCCATCCGCTCGTGCTCCATCGATTCGTCCACGTCCGACCACAGCTTGGTCAACGCCGCCACCTGCAGCACTCCGCCCACCGTGCCCAGCCGCACATTGACGTTGATCGTGCTGCGCCACTTCTTCAGCTCCACTGTTTCGGCCTGCTCCAGGCTCAGCAGCCCTTTCAGTTCGCCGGCACGCGCCTTCTGTGGGTCCAGCAGCGGCATCCAGCGGGCCCGGCGGTGGCCGTCCAGCTCGATGCCTTTCAGCTTCAGCCGGCGCATCTCCGCGTTGACGCACGCGTGAGTCATCGATACTTGGCCGGGTTATTGCGCGCATCGCGCACCCACGGATCGTCATCCGCCACAGCGCACGCGGCCTCTACGTCCTCTGGCCAGACAGGGATCTTTCCTGTGCGCATGGCGACCCAGCGCGCACACGCAACAAGAAAGTCGATGGGAAGCAGTGGGAGCAGCGCCAGTGAGAAGCCTCCGTAGCGCCAAAGCGAGAACCGCATGCTGTGCCTAAAGGGTTCCCGCTTTTCCCGCGTGCTCACTTGAACGTAGTACTCGATGTACTTCTCAACAGCCTGTGGGCCTTCCTCCATATAGCGACGAAGGAATTCCCAGTGTCCGATGACGATCTCAGGGATCTCGACCACGGAGAAGGCAAACGTCTCGCGCACCGTCTCGCCGTCGGCGTCCAGCACATGCCCATGGATGGCCCAGTTGGCACCCATGCCGGAGGGGAACATCGGCTCCTGCACAAGCGTGAAGTACGCCTCATCCCAGGGAATGCGCAGGATGGTTCCGTCGATGCGGTGGACGTAGACCATGCGGTTCAGCCGATTGAGCCGGATCGGGTAATGGGTGTAACGGAAGGCTTCTTGACGTATACAGAACACAGGAACAACAGACGTAGCCAGCGCGATCATGGCCACGAACCCGAGCTCGAGCAGCGGCACGTGCTCCTTGCCTTTGTAGACGCTCGCCTTTAAGGCTTCCCCCTGTAACGCGACCGCCACAACGGCCACTATCGCCAAGCTGAGAATTAGCACAGAGCAGAAGGTCACAAAGCCCTTCTCGATGTAAAACTTATCAACCAGATTGACGTGCGAAGAGTTGATATTGATCACACTGAGTTGCGCAAGTGGACTTTTGTCCAGCTTGCGATGCGGGTCAAGGCTACGCCCCCTGTCCCTGTGAGTGAGCGCTCGATCCACGGGGAACTTCTTGATAAGCCCCAGCAGGCTCATGTCGATCTCCCGAGGGCGACATGCAGCTCTCTCATCTCACTTTCATGGTGGAGATATCTCTTTTCATAATCCAGTTTTCCCCAATAGCATCGCTCCAGCCAATCCTGGATCTTGTTGTCCTTCAAGAGCTCGATTGCAACAGCCACTGCAATCAGGAGCACCGCCGCTATCCATCCCCATATGGGCAATGCACCGGTATAGGCTGCAATGGTCACGAACGTACCCAGCCCTGCGGATACGGAGTAGAGAAGAAATGCTCCGTAGTTGCCCTCTGATCGCTCATCGAGCGCCTTCACTACATCCATCCCCGCCATCACCACACCCGCTGCAACAGACGAGACCCTTCCCACCATCACCAGTCGATTGGCGGCAGACAGGCCTCCTGGCCTCTGCGAAAAATAGTTGTCCAACGCTCTCCCCACCGTCTCCGCCGTCGTCCCGGCCAGCGCTCCAATCCCCGCCGACAGCCGCAGCTTGGCTTCCATCCGCTCGTGCTCCATCGATTCGTCCACGTCCGACCACAGCTTGGTCAACGCCGCCACCTGCAGCACTCCGCCCACCGTGCCCAGCCGCACATTGACGTTGATCGTGCTGCGCCACTTCTTCAGTTCCACTGTTTCGGCCTGTTCCAGGCTCAGCAGCCCTTTCAGTTCGCCGGCACGCGCCTTCTGTGGGTCCAGCAGCGCCATCCAGCGCGCCCGGCCATGGCCGTCCAGCTCGATGCCTTTCAGCTTCAGTCGGCGCATCTCCGCGTTGACGCACGCGAGAGTCATCGATACTTGGCCGGGTTGTTGCGCGCATCGCGCACCCACGGATCGTCATCGGCCACAGCGCACGCGGCCTCCACGTCCTCTGGCCAGACAGGGATCTTTCCCGTGCGCATGGCGACCCAGCGCGCACACGCGACAAGAAAGTCGATGGGAAGCAGTGGCAGCAGCGCCAGTGAGAAGCCACCGTAGCGCCAAAGGGAAAACCTCATGCTATGCCTGAAGGTCTCGCGCTTTTCCTGCGTACTTACCTGGACGTAGTACTCGATGTGCTCCTCTACGGCCTGCGGGCCTTCTTCCATGTACCGGCGCAGGAACTCCCAGTGCCCAGTGACGATCTCGGGGATCTCGACCACGGAGAAGGCAAAGGTCTCACGCACCGTTTCACCGTCCGCATCTAGGACATGGCCGTGGATGGCCCAGTTGGCGCCCATGCCCGAGGGAAACATCGGCTCCTTGGCCAAGGTGAAGTACACCGCATCCCAGGGAATACGCAGGATCGTGCCATCAGTACGATGCACGTAGACCATGCGGTTCAGCCGATTGAGCCGGATCGGGTAGTGGGTGTAGCGAAAGGCTTCTTGACGTAAGAGCCATAAACCCCAGTAGGCTGTCGCTCCCATCACCAGCGACGTCACCGTCAATGCCAACGCTAGCGAGAGGTCATTATGATCCTGAACCCTGGTCCTGTGGCTAAGGCCTGCGATAGGGGCCGCAATCATTGAGCCAATCGAAAGCGCCGAACCGACTGCAGCGACAAGCGTGCAGAGACCTTTCTCTACAAAATACTTGTCGACCAGCTCCAAGCAGGAGGAGTTGATCGAGATGACGCTTATCTGGGCTAGTGGGCTCGCGCTTGATCGCCTGCCCTGATCTAGACGCAACTTCTTATCTCGTCCAGTAAGAATGCGATTTACCCTGAACTTCGCCGTCAAACCCAATAAGCTCATTGCTCATATCCAAGCGCGACCTGTAGCTCTTTCATTTCCGTCTCCACATGGAGGTACCGCTTCTCAGCGCTGAGATTTCCCCAAAGGCACCTCTCCAACCAGTCCTGAAGCTTGTTGTCCTTCAGTAGCTCTATCAGAACTGCAACTCCGATCAGCAGAACCGCCGCGATCCATCCAGCGCCGGGCAGAGTCGATGAAGCACCAGCGAGGTACAGAACTGCGGCACCCAACCCCGCCGATATGAAGTAGAGGGCGGCTACGGCATGATTTCCCTCTTGAAACTCCTGGGCACCCCTTGCCGCGTCCATTCCCGCCATCACCACACCCGCTGCAACAGACGAGACCCTTCCCACCATCACCAGTCGATTGGCGGCAGACAGGCCTCCTGGCCTCTGCGAAAAATAGTTGTCCAACGACCTCCCCACCGTCTCCGCCGTCGTCCCGGCCAGCGCTCCAATCCCCGCCGACAGCCGCAGCTTGGCTTCCATCCGTTCGTGCTCCATCGATTCATTCACGTCCGACCACAGCTTGGTCAACGCGGCCACCTGCAGCACTCCGCCCACCGTGCCCAGCCGCACATTGACGCTGATCGTGCTGCGCCACTTCTTCAGTTCCACTGTTTCGGCCTGCTCCAGGCTCAGCAGCCCTTTCAGTTCGCCGGCACGCGCCTTCTGTGGGTCCAGCAGCGCCATCCAGCGCGCCCGGCCGTGGCCGTCCAGCTCGATTCCTTTCAGCTTCAGTCGGCGCATCTCCGCGTCGACGCACGCGTGAGTCATCGATACTTGGCCGGGTTATTGCGCGCATCGCGCACCCACGGATCGTCATCGGCCACAGCGCACGCGGCCTCCACGTCCTCTGGCCAGACAGGGACCTTTCCTGTGCGCATGGCGACCCAGCGCGCACACGCGCTGGCGAAGTCGAACGGGAAGTAGATCAGTGCAACACCCGCGAACTGGCCATAACGCATACGCAGGAGACGCAATCCTTCGCGTAGGCTTTCCCGCCGCGCGCATGTGCTGACCGGAATGTAGTAGTTGATGCAGCCAACCACCGCCTCTGGCCCCTCCTCCATATACCGGCGCAGGAACTCCCAGTGCGCGGTAACGATCTCTGGAATCTCTACCTCGCTGAAGGCGAAGGTCTCCCGGACGGTCACACCATCCGCGTCCAGAACGTGACCGTGGATTGCCCAGTTCGCCCCCATACCCGAGGGAAAAACAGGCTCTTTCACCAATGTGAAGTAAACCTCATCCCACGGCATCCGTAGTATTGAGCCATCGACACGATGCACATACAGCATCCGGCTCATCCGATTGAGTCGGATCGGATAATGGGTGTAGTTGAGAGCCTCCTGCCAAATGCACACCACAGGAATTAAGGAAACGCCAATCGCGAGCATCGCCACAAAAGCTAGTTCTACAAGGAGCATGTATTCTTTATCCCTGTACACGCTCGCTCTAAGCTCTTCGCCCTGGACCCCTACGGCGACAACCGCCAAGACAGAAAGAATAATAATTGCAACAGAACAGAACGTTGCGAATCCCTTCCCAACGTGGAATTTATCAACCACTTCAAGACAAGAAGAATTGATACTTATCACACTGAGTTGTGCGAGTGGCTCCCTCTCTAGCTTACGGTGCCTCTCCAAGCGAAGTGCCCTTTCCCCTTGAGTTAAATTTCTGTTCACGGGAAACTTCTTGATAAGCCCCAGGAGGCTCATGCTTGCCTCCCGATGGCGACGTGCAATTCACGCATCTCGCTTTCCAGATGGAGGTATTTCTTCTTGGAATCCAGTCTTCCCCAGTAGCAGCGTTCCAGCCAATCCTGAATTTTGTTGTCCTTCAGCACTTCGATTGTAATCGCCACCGCAATCAGAAGAACCGCAGCAACCCACCCCCATACAGGAAATGCGCCAGCGTAAGAGGCAACTGCAAGAAATCCCCCTATTGCTGCCGATGTCGAGTAGAGAGAGAACATCACATAGTTGCCCTCTGATCGCTCAACCAGCGCTTTGGTCAGATCTACCATCGCCATCACCACGCCCGCTGCGACAGAAGCAAACCTTCCTCCCCCCGCCAAAAATGCTCCTCGCGAAGCCATCTTAGAATTCGCCTTGAAGTAATTCTCCAACGCCCTCCCCACCGTCTCCGCCGTCGTCCCGGCCAGCGCTCCAATCCCCGCCGACAGCCGCAGCTTCGCTTCCATCCGCTCGTGTTCCATCGATTCGTCCACGTCCGACCACAGCTTGGTCAACGCCGCCACCTGCAGCACTCCGCCCACCGTGCCCAGCCGCACATTGACGTTGATCGTGCTGCGCCACTTCTTCAGCTCCACTGTTTCGGCCTGCTCCAGGCTCAGCAGCCCTTTCAGTTCGCCGGCACGCGCCTTCTGTGGGTCCAGCAGCGCCATCCAGCGGGCCCGGCCGCGGCCGTCCAGCTCGATGCCTTTCAGCTTCAGCCGGCGCATCTCCGCGTTGACGGCCTTTTCCACGTCATGCCGCCGCAGCGGCACGTCGCTGCGCTCCAGCAGTTCGCGGATTACCCGTTCGCGAAACCGCCACTTCGGGCCAGACACCTCCACCGGTACCAAGGCCCTTCCGGCAATCTGCCCCAGCGCCAGCATCGCGGCTTGGGCACTGCCATCGAAGGCCGAGTTGAGCGTCCTCAGCAGTGGCCCCATCAGCTGCTCGATCAGCTTTGCTGCCGCGCCGCTGGCCCCCTCTCCCAGCGCCTCGACCACCGAGGCGTAGGCGCCAATCGGGCCATCCCACGGCAGGCTGCGCAGGTCCAGACCGCTGTCCAATGCCGCACGCATCTGGGCCGATACTTTGCGCTGGTTGAAGTACAGCGCACGCAGCAGCACGCTGCCCGCCTCATCGGGGTTGTTGCGCAACAGCTGTGCCTGCATGGCATCAAAGCAGCTGGGATGTTCCTGCATCCCGGCGATGCAGCCCAGCACCTGCTGTGCATAGTCCAGGCCGCTGCGAGCATTGTCGCGATCATGATGTGCATCCAGCAGTTCGCCCAACAGCGGGCTTTGCAGCCACCGCGCATGCGCCTCGGCCAGCGGCTGGATCTGCGCCGTGTGGAACGACTGCCACTTCGCATCAATGGCACGTTGCCATTCGGCGCGCGCAGGTTCGTCGTACTTGGCGGTATAGGTGCCCCAACGTCGTTCGGCCGCCTGTTCCAGGCGACCGGGGACCTCCACCACACGTCGCAGCGCCTCCGCCGCCCGGGCATCGCCCTGGCCCATATGGTCCTGCAACGTCGGCCCGCCATAGCGCAGATCGTTGATCATTGTTTCCGACGCTGCAGACTCCTCCAGCTCGAACTGATTGATCACCGCCGACTTGATCATCACGATCGCCGAGGACACCGCCGCCTGCCGCTTGATTGCAGGATGTTCGTAGAATCTGCGCTTGCGCAGCGTCGCCAGCGCCGCCAGATCGCGCAGCACCCCAACCGGGTCTGGCAGTGCCAGCATCACCCCTTTGCCGGGCATCAGATGCTCGGCGACCTGCAGGATGCCGGCTGCGCTGTCCACCCGCGTCGGTTCGGCCGTGCTCCAGGTGAACCAGTCGCTGTCCTGTTTCAACCAGTTTCGCTTCTTGGGCCCGTAGACGGCGTACTCGGCCACCTGCTCGCCCACCCGCGAAACCGGCAATGCTGCCGGATGGCTCTGCGACGCCAGCCACTGCTTCACATCCAGGCAGCGCATGCTGCGCTTGCGCAATGTGGCATCTTCCTTGTGCGTCCGGCACACCGCAGGGGTCCATGGCGATTCGGAGTAGGCCACCCATACCCGGGTAGCATGTCGTGCCAACGGCAGCGTGATGCACATGGCCGCAGCACGGTGGCCGGCCTGACTGCAGGGCTCACTCAACGCATGCTGCCTGCGTGGCGCTGTCGGGCCAGCCCGGTACAGCACGCCATTCACGTCCACAACGTAGCTTTCGAACGCGTCCAGTGCTTCGTCATACACATACAGATAGCCTTCCCGCAGCTTGCGCAGCGCATAGCGCGCCGGGCCGACATCCACGGCGGTGTTGGCGTCCTTGAACGCGGCATCCATTGCTGGCACGGGCAGATCACCGGGCATCACCGCGTAGCGCACCGGGTAGATCGGCAGGCCCACGCGGTGGTGCGGGCAGGTTTCCGGGCACAGGCGCAGGCTGTCTTCCGTGGCGGCGGCGGTCATTGCAACTCTCCTCGAAGATGGATCAGGTCGGCGCGGACACATTGCAGCGCATCAGCGCCCCACTGCGCAGCGATCAGGCGGTAGCAGAAGTCGCTGCCGTGCTGTTGCTCGAGTGGGCGCCGCACCAGCGGATGGTCATGAAACTGCGGGTGCAGGCACAGGCCGTGCTGCACGAACAGCGACAGGTCCATCCGGTCGCGAAGACCGAAACGGCGCTGCGCCGTCCACAGCAGTTCATACGCCCGCTGCGCCATCCGCTGGCGCTGTTTCACGTTCGTGGGCCCGGCCTCGGCAATCGCTGGCGTGATGACATCCATCCAAGCCAGCGCCGTGCAGGTGTCCATTCCTGACGGAGGAGGCACGTAGGGCCGGCTGCCCTCGGCGGCAATCGTGTGCCAGCCACCATCCAGGGCGAGATGCCATTCGCAGATGGGACCCAGCAGGCGATCCAGCGCGCTGCCCGTCAACAGCCATTCCAGCTGTGCCATCACGCGTGCATCGAAGTACCGCAGCAGGTGCCGGCGCCCATCGGCACCGGGCCAGAGCAGGTTGCCGCACAGATGTTCCAGCAGCACCTCGCCCGACACCGCAGTGTCCAGCAGGGTGATGCCACAGCCGCCATCGGACTTCCGCGCCTGTTCGGTCCAGCATTCCAGCGCGACGCTGGCCTGCGATTCCAGGCGCGTGATCTCAAGCAGAACCGGCAGCTGCGCGGCCACCTCGGCAAGCCAGAGCGGCACCACCGGCGTCCATGCCTGTCCCTCGGCAACGGTCATTTCCTGGCCGCGGTCAATCAATGCGTAGCGACGCATTCCGTAGCGAATGGGCGGCGCGCTCATCTCAGTCATCGATGGCCACCAGAGCGCCGCCACTGCCAGCCGCCCCGCGCAGCCGCTCGCCACAGACCGTAGGTGCCTTGGCTGCCACGGCGTCGACCGCGTGCTGCAACGCATTTCCGACGCCATCGCCGGTCACCTGTACGGGCCCCTTGAGGCGCAATGCCAGGCCTTCAATGGTGATCCCGTCGCCATCCACGATGATCGAGCCACCCGGTCCACGTATCTCGAGGGTGTCGGCAGCCTGCAGGGTGATGGTCTGTGCCCGCTGGTTGAACGACTTGCCCGCAGTTACATCAATATGGCCGGACACATGATGCTGGTACTGGCCCCCGGTTTCGGCGCTGCGATCGCTGGTAGTGCGCTCGGTACGGGTATTGCCCACGGTCTCGGACAAGTCGTTGCTGACCTGCACCTGCCGGTCCCGCTTGACCAGCACCATCTGGTCGGCATCGACCTGCAGGCGCCGGTGCCGCAGCACATGCAGGCTGTCATCGTTGTCCACCTGTGCGCGCCGGTCATGCCCTACCTGCAGGCTGTCGTCATGCGCGATGTTGCCGGTACGGTCATGGCCAATCTGGCTGGTCTGGTCGTTGCCAACTTCGGTGTTGTAGTCGCGCTGGGCATGGATGAACACTTCTTCCCTGTCGTGGGCATCGTCGAAGCGAAGCTCGTTGTAGCCGTCTCCCCGGTGGGTCTTGGTCTTCAGCGTCGTGCGCGTCTTGTGCAGCGGCAGCGGGTACGGGGGCAGATTGGCGGCGTGATAGGTGCGCCCGGTGATGATCGGCTGATCCGGGTCACCTTCCAGGAAACTGACGATGACCTCATGGCCAATTCTTGGCAGCGCTACCGCACCGAACATCGTGCCGGCCCAGCCTTGGCTGACCCGGATCCAGCAGGTGCTGTTCTCGCGTTTTCCCTGCCGGTCCCACGGGAACCAGACCTGCACACGCCCATGGGCATCGCAGTGGATCTCCTCACCTTCCGGCCCGGTTACGTGCGCGATCTGCGGGCCATCGATCACCCGCCGCGGCAGCGGCGCGGGCCGCCAATCCATATCCACTGTCACCGCGCTGCCGGTGAAGTGATAGCGACTGCCGTTGGCAGCATCGGCCGCCTCTTCCCCCTGCGAGCTGGCTTGCTCTCCCCGATGGTGCAGGGTCACTACCCGCCAGTCATCTTCGGCGGGGGCGTGCGGCCGGCCACTGAGCACGAACGCCCGCCCGGCACACAGGCGTGCGTCGTTGCCTTCCAGGGTTGCGTATGCGGCCGCGTTGCGCAGGCCGGTCAGTTTGCGGCGCGTGAAGGCACGCCCGGTACGGTCATCCTTGTAGCGCCCCGCCGGATCGTAGTAGGGATACCGGCCCACGGCGTCTTCCAACGAGTAGGCGCTGGCCTCTTGTTCCAGATCGCGGTGCGGCAGATGGAAGCTGTAATCGCGCTGCACCAGCTGCGTGGGCGCGAGCTGGCGGCGGCAGTTGAAGCGGCTCAGATGGGCCATCGGTGCCTGGCCGGCAGACATCGGCTGCAGGATGACCGGCTCGTGCGGCGGCAGGCCCGGGGCGATCAGGGCCGAATCGGCAAGCACAAGCATGCCGCGCCCTTCCTGCACCTCATGCCAGTAGACGACCCCTTCTTCGGCGGCCAGGCGATGGAAGAACGCCAGATCGCTCTCCCGGTACTGCACGCAGTATTGCCGAAGGGGTCGCTCTGCCTCGCACAGGTTGCAAACGTCGACGATGTCGTGTTCCTGCAGCAGGGTCGAGAGGATCGAAACCGGGTCGACGCGCTGGAAGATCCGGCTGTTGTGGCGCAGCGCGAGTCGAGCCAGGGATGATTCCACCACTGCCTGGTAACGCGTGCGCCGGAATCCGCTGCTGCGCTGCTCGAACGCCGTTACGATGCCGCCAAGCTGCCGCTGCGGCCGCCCCTGCTGCTGGATGGAGAACAGTGCAGTGCCGTCAAGCATGCGCACCGCATCCAGATTATCGTCATGGCTGGCGAGCTCGACATCCATTCGAAAGGGCTGGCACAGGCCTTCCTGCAGTTCGAAGCGAACGACCTCCAGGCCCACCAGGTCGTCAATCGCAATATGGAATGTGGTGTCGGGGGGAGTATCCATGCGCGTCCTGTGCAATGCGCATGTGGGCTCCGGCAGAAGCCGGCGAACACCCAGCGCGTGCTGGCGACACTAGCAACGTGGAAGCGAAGCAACCGCCGCTTCGTACATTTCCTAGATGGATGCGTGCAGAAGCTGGCAGCCAATGGAACAACGAGACAGCAATTGACGTATTGCACAGTTCCGCACGGACAGTGTCATCGCAGCGATGAGCTGCTGCGCGGGTATGAATGGTCATTCGCGACACTGGCAGCGCACTGCGGGCGCATGCGTGCGAGCGACCATGTACGGTTCTTCAGGCGATCTGCGCCGCTGCTGCATCCCGCCTGCGGGTGTCTGCGCAGGCTGCCGTGATCGGCACGTCGGCGCAGGCATCGTGCCGAATGCGATAAGTGAAATTTTCTATCGATGCTGGCAGAGCCTGCGGATCAATCAATTGGAAACACGCAGCTATCCGTGGCAATGATGGCGAGCCACCCGTAGCACGTGGCCGGGCTTGCAATCCCGAACTTCGACAAAGCGTTCTACGCTTGCCAACCGGCGTCGGCTCGAATGCGACGTCGGTTGGCGATCCGTCCCCGCTTCTGCGGCGGGCGGTGCGCGGGGGCTTCGGCCCGCCGGCTTCTTGCGCTTTGTCGATCCGGTATTGCAACCCCGCACCGTCCGCCACCTCCTTGAAGGTGGCGTCGCATTCCCCAGTAAAGGAAGCCGATATGACCATCAGCACCGACTGCCCGCATCTGCACGACATCCTGGGTGAGGCCATCACCTCCCTGCCCATGCAGATAGCCACCCGTATCGAAACCGCACTGACCATCGCCCACGAAGACACCACACCGGCCAACCTCGGCCTGCTGGCCGAGCTGCAGCGCATCCGCAACGTCGAGTGCACCGACGGCCAGCCATGGCCAGAGGACGGACTTCCGCCCGGCCGCCGCATGGCCCTGGCCCGCGCCGACCGTTCCACTACCGGGCTGCTCACGCTACTGGAAGTTCTGCATGCCGGCGAACGCGCACGTGTCAGCGGCGCGTTGCAACAACCACTGGGCGAAGGCGTGATGGATGGCCTGTTGCTGGCTTGCCGGGGGCTGGCCGAACATGTGGAGGCGCAGCTGCGACCCGGCTGAGCTGCCACTCGCGTTGCCACGCGTTTCCTATCCTGTCAGGGCCCGCTGGAAATCGCGCTGTCCGGTTTCTCCCCACCATGGAACGGACACACATCCCCCGAGAGCGCGGAGCTCGACAAGCAGCCACTGGAATGCTTGGATTTCCGGCGCTTTCCACGCACCGCCCATGCGAAAGATCGCGCCATCCGGCCGTCCGCAGTCCATGTCTGCGCTCCCCCAGCGGTAACCTTGCAGGCGCCGCACGCGAACAGGTAGGCGAAGGCGGCGGCCACGTGCGAGGGCGCGGCGAACTTCGGGGAGCGAGCCTTCATCGGCGGTGAAGTAATGCGCTGGAATCATGCTGGCCCGTCCACAGGTGGAGTCAGGCAGGCACGGTAGCCCGGTAGAGCGCGACAGGCCAGCGCTGCGTCGTTGCCCTGCCTGCACAGCGTACTTGACAGCCTGCCGGGATGTCCGGACCCTCCGCAGCATGACTATCGACGTTGAACACCTGAGCCTGCGCGAACTCAACGCCCTTGTGACTGCCGCCGAGCAGCGCAGGGCACTGGTTGCCAGCCGCCGCCCGATCGGAGCCGTGCGACGCAAACTGACGGCCTTCGCCGCGCAGAACGGTTATACGATCGAGGAGCTGCTCGGCACCGCGCCGACCGAGGTCGCAACCCCGGTCAGCAAGCGCGCGCCACGCCGCAAATCCGGCAAGGTGGCCGCCAAGTACCGCGACCCGGACAACAAGCGCAATACCTGGTCCGGCCGTGGCCGCATGCCGCGCTGGCTTGCTGAACGCACCAAGCATGGGCGCAGCCCCGCCGATTTCCTGATCCCCGGCCTGGGTCGCTCCGACGCCCCCAAGGCCCGCACCATCGGCCAGAAAACCGTTTTCAAGCAGGGCTGACCTGACGGCCTTGAAGGCAGCACGCCGCTCACGGCGGCGTCTCGTTGCTGAACCGTGCAGGCAGCCCGTGCGCCCGCGCACCGCTCGCTGCATCTGTTGGTCCGCCAGCTGCGTACCGTCCATGCCCCCATCCCGGGGGTGGACGTATCCAGGAGACGCACCATGCACGCTCTTCTTCAACGCATCGCCCTTGCCGGCAGCCTCGCGCTGCTCTGCGGCACCGCAACGATCAGCTTTGCTGCCGACACCGTGATGGTCGGTGGCGCTGCCATGTACCCGAACAAGACCATCGTCGAAAACGCCCTGAACTCGAAGGACCACACCACGCTGGTTGCCGCAGTGAAGGCCGCCGGGCTGGTGGATACCCTCAACGGCAAGGGCCCGTTCACGGTCTTTGCGCCGACCAACGCCGCATTCGCCAAGCTGCCCGCCGGCACGGTCGATACCCTGGTCAAGCCGGAACACAAGGCCGACCTGACCAGAATCCTGACTTACCACGTAGTTGCCGGTACGCACACCTCGCAGCAGCTGATGGCCGATGCGAAAAAGCACGGTGGCACACTGTCGCTGAAGACGGTGGAAGGCGAACCGTTGACGGTCAAACTGCACGATGGCGCGCTGTGGCTGATCGATGCCAAGGGCGGCAAGGCGGCCATCAGCATCGCCGATGTCATGCAGTCCAATGGCGTGATCCACGTGGTGGACACGGTCCTGATGCCGAAGTGATCCCACGCGCCGGCCGGGCACTCAAGTGAGTGCCCGATCTGGTGAGTCCGTCTGCGCCGGTCGCATCATCGCGTCCGGCGTACCTCACCGTAGCGCATGCGCGACAGATCACCTGCGGCCTCCAGCGGGCCCCGCTCCACCAGGGTGCGTACGCCCGGACCCGGCCTCAGCCTGCCTTGAACAGCTTCTTGAGCCTGAGATAGCAGGGCATGATGATGAAGGTACTGATGACCGACCAGTTCTGGCGCACCTGGATGCCTATCAGCAGCACGAATACATCCACGCCGATCATGTTCACCAGCAGAACCACCGACAGCAGCTCCGGATTGGACAGGAACAGGATCACCGTGCCGAACGCAATGAGTGCTCCCCACTTGCGGGCAAACGGTGTGTTCAGCCTGCTTCGAAGAAAGCCCATCATCCGGTTGCGGCCTGTCCCTGTTCCAGCCAGTGGCGTGCCGAACGGCGGATGGCCGGATCCCGGTCCTGCTCGGCTCTTCGCCACAGCTGGTCGCGCTCACCGGGTGCCAGCAACCCCGCCACTTCCAGCGCGGCATTGCGAACGCGCCAGTGACCACCACCGAACGCCAGCTGTTCGATGGCGTCGTACGCCTGGGTCGTCCTGAGCAATGCGGCAAATGTCAGCAGTGACATACACCCCAGGTTCGGCGAGGTTATGACCCCGGCGATGCGCTTGGCGGCGACGTCGAAACTGTACTGATCGGCGAGCCGTTCGTATGGCGGCACGACCAGCAGGTTAAGCGATATTGACAGCTCTTCGCAGGGCAGCTGGGTGTGCACGTCCTCGCAGGCACGGAAGAGAATGACTTTGCCACGGGGCAATGAGGTCTTCTCCAGGTAGTCCAGCGCAACCGGTTCACCAATGTATCCCTGTATCTGACCGGGCCTGCACTCGTGGATCTCGGTCCAGTAGCCACTTCCCAGGTAGCCTACCGTCAACAGCTCGAAGTTGTGATTGTGCGCGTAGTTGTAGGAGTAGAGATTGGAATCGTGGACCATGCTGCCCGCTCTGGCGACAGGCTTCTTCCATACATTGGCGCGTATCTTGAACGTCGGGTCGGAGTGCAGAATGATCGATTGGCTGGAGACGCCCATGTTGTCGTTGAAATAGTCGTCGCGCTCCAGCAGGGTCGAGTTGATCGCTCTCACCAGCAGCTCGCGGTCATTGGCCAGCGCCGCGAGCAGGTCCGAGGCTCCCAGAATGCTGTCGTAGTCCCCGTATCTGACATGACTGCGACAGTACGAAACAAGGTCTTCGACACTGGCGGTGCCCTGGACAGCGGGATATAGGCTGAATGCCATAGGGGATTCTCCGCGTCAGTTGAGATGGGCCAGAATCGCACGCTGCGCTGCAGCGGCAACCGCCGGATGTGGGTCATGCGCCGCCTCCAGCAGATGGGGACGGGCATTGTCGAGATCAATCGAGCATAGTCCCTGCAGTGCCGCCCAGCGGACAAAATGTGATTCATCGCGTGCGAGCGCGGCCAGCGTCGCCATTGATGCCTCCACCGGCAGTGTCTCGGCCTGGTGGATATGCTGCAGCATCGCCGCGCCGGCTTGTCGTCGCACGGGGCTGTCATGACTGGCCAATGCCATCACAGACTGCAGCGTCTGCCGGTCAAAGCACCAGATCAACGGCGCATAGACCTTGGGGTACAGCGTCAGCGTCAGTGCCGGCGCACGAATGTCAATGTTTGGAATGTCCTGCCGCATCAGCAGCTCTACGGATTCGCCTCGTGCCAGAGTCAATGCGCCTCTCTCCACAGCCGGCAGGCCCACCTTGAATGCATCCATCTGCGCACCCGGCGGGAACCCATGACGGGTAATGGAAAATTCCGGCCCGCTCATGTTGCCGACCAGGCAGTTGAAGTTGAGGCTCTGCAGTAACGGCTTCGGACGCGGTTTGCATGCGACCAGTCGCAGCGCATAGTCCCGCGTATCCATCACCACCCATTCTTCGGCCGTCTTGGACAGCCAATCAGGATGGACCAGGTCGCCGCGGGCAACGGCTTCGAGGGATTCGGTCACGATCCGCGAGAGCTCGTCGGATCGCAGCAGATCATCAAATGGTTCCCGGCATTGGCCGGTCAGGTGCTGGACATTTCCCTCTGCCACGCAGGCATCGGCGACGGCGGCCAGCGCGCAGAGTCGGGGGTAGCGATCTGCCTCGGACAGATAGCGTCTGTGTTCGTGCATTTTTTCCACCATCGGGTAAGCGTTCAACATCCGTTCGCAACGCGATGCATGCCCGCCCTGAAGAACCCCTCCCCGGAACAGGGAGGGGTGGGCGGGCGCGTGCTTACAAGATGACAACCGCAATGGTGATCACGATCCCGAGCTCGGTGGTCGTATTGGTCGTCGGAGCGACGTCGTCCAGCAGATCTTCCAGTACGACAGACTTGCGTTCCATGCTGCATCCTTTTTGACGGGTGAAAGTAGATTCATGCCTTATCGGGCCATGCATCGCATCGCGATCCATGCCCGGCCTGATTAAATCTACATGCGCGCTCAGGGTGCAAACGTCCTGCTGTGCGACGCACAGCAGTGGATAAACGTCTGGCTACAGATAGGTCTCCGCGTTCTCAAGCAGCGCGACCACGCTGGCAAGGAATGACACCGGCAAATGCTTTGACAGTGACAGCAGCTTCAGCTCCAACCCGGCCCGCCCGCCTCCTGCCTCGACGGCGCGCGGAACCTCTTCCCCATGAAGCAGCCAGGCACAGTTCACCTGCATGACACGGCTCATCGCGCGCAGATGATCGACACTCGGTGCGAATCCCTTTTCACGCTCCCAATGTCCGATGGTTGCGCGATTGACAGACAGCGCCTGTGCCAGCTCGGTTTGGGACATCCCTGCCCCGATCCTGGCAGCACGGATCCTCTCTGCCAGGGAACTTGTCTCACCGTTCAAAACAGTCTCTCCACTGCTTCCACATGCGCGAATGTCGAGTCTCCATCAATCCCGGAGCAGGAGTCAAACCATGGAATGGCGGTAACCGGGCATCCGGCAGGTTCGCCCAATTGCGCCTTGCACAGGCTGGCGCAGGTTCCGCTATCGGACGACCTGCAGGCACAGCGCATCCGCGCGCCTTGCACCTGCCGAACCGCGATATCACACCACGCGGCGCACCTCGCAATAGCGCATGCGCGTGATGTCGCCCTGCTCTTCCAGCAAGCCCCGCTCCACCAGCACGCGTACACGCTGTGCATAGAACACATCGGGAATTCCCGGTCGGCGTTCCGGGTCCAGCGACATCGCTGTTCCCACGATGTAGGCGATCTTCCGGAACTGCCCATCACAATGGGAGAGCAGCTGCCGATCGATCCACGCGATGTCCTCGTCCGTCAGCGACGCAATACTTCGCTGCTGCAGGTCGGTGAGAGGCATGTCGCTGTCCGGGCCCTCATGGACGTCGCGCAGATATCCGTTGGTCGCCAACAGACGGGTCAGCACGGACAAGCCCAAGTCGGCCAGCTCCTCTTCCGACAGTGCACTCGGGTCGGCGAGCAGTTCTGCCGGGTAGTCCTTCGAAGTCACGAACGCCTGGTGCCGCCAGTGCGTCGTCTGGTCGGCCCTGCGCAGATCATCCAGCACCACCCGCACGCGGCCGCCAGCCAGTTCGCCCAGGCTGCACAGCACGGCATCGGGGCGGGTCAGGGGTCTGTCGTCATTTTCCATCGGGTTGCTCGCGAATCTGTACGCAGAGGCGAACTTAGCACCGCCGCAGGCATGCAGACACCCATCGCCGTAAACCATTGTTGATATCGATAGGTTGACAGCAATCCACACCCCAACCACACTGCCGCCCTCGCTCCACTCGTATCCAAGGTCCCGCCATGGCTGCTGCCATCCGCCACGACTGGCAACACGACGAACTGCAGGCGCTGTTCGAGCTGCCGTTCCCCGAGCTGCTGTTCCGCGCCGCCGCTGTCCACCGCGCGCACTTCGACCCGTCCCAGGTCCAGGTCTCCACGTTGCTGTCGGTGAAGACCGGCGGCTGCCCGGAAGACTGCGCGTACTGTCCGCAGGCGCAGCGCTACAGCACCGGGGTGAATGCACAGAAGCTGATGGAAACCGATGCGGTGCTGGCCAAGGCACGCCAGGCCAAGGCGGCAGGCGCGTCGCGGTTCTGCATGGGCGCGGCGTGGCGGTCGCCGAAGGACCGCGACATTCCCAAGGTGGCCGCCATGATCGCCGGGGTCAAAGCGCTGGGTCTGGAAACCTGCGCCACGCTCGGCATGCTCAGTGGCGAGCAGGCGCGTGCGTTGAAGGACGCTGGCCTGGACTACTACAACCACAACCTGGATACCGCGCCGGACTACTACGACACGATCATCCACACCCGGCAGTACCAGGACCGCCTGGACACGCTGGGCCATGTGCGCGATGCAGGCCTGAAAACCTGCTGCGGCGGCATCGTCGGCATGGGCGAGACACGCGCGCAGCGCGTGGGCCTGCTGCTTGCACTGGCCACCCTGCCCGCACATCCGGATTCGGTGCCGATCAACAAGCTGGTGCAGGTGCCCGGTACACCGCTGCATGGCAGTGCCGAACTGGACCCGTTCGAGTTCGTGCGCATGATCGCGGTGGCGCGCATCGCCATGCCACACGCGATGGTGCGCCTGTCGGCCGGGCGCGAAGCGATGAGTGATGAACTGCAGGCACTGTGCTTCCTGGCCGGTGCCAACTCCATCTTCCATGGCGAAAAACTGCTGACCACCGGCAACCCGGAAAGCGAGCGCGACCTTGCCCTGTTCGCGCGCCTGGGCCTGCGGCCGATGGCGGTGCAGGTGGACGCCGAAGGCCACGACCAAGCCGGCACCGTGCACGCCGATATCAGCACCGATGCACCGGCCTGCGGTTGCGCCCACGCGGCCTGACCGCCGGGCCAAGCAGGCGTCGCGGCAACGCGCTACCCTAGCCGCCCCGTCGCCGCATTCAGCCGCCATGGCACGCCCCGACCTGACCGCCCGCCTCCAAGCCCAGCGCGCGTTGCGCGATGCCCAAGGCCGTCGCCGCCCCCGGCGCACGGTCAGCCGTCGCGATGGTGTGCGCCTGGAAGTCGACGGGCGCTGGCTGACCGGCTTCTGCAGCAACGATTACCTGGGCCTGGCCCAGCAGTTCAGCGTGGTCAACGCACTGCAGGACGCCGCCGCGCGCGAAGGCGCCGGTGCCGGTGCCTCGCACCTGGTGTGCGGCCACCATGCGCTGCACGACGCGCTCGAACGTGAAGTGGCCGAGTGGCTGGGCTACCCGCGTGCGCTGCTGTTCGGCAGTGGCTTCGCCGCCAACCTGGCCGTGCAGCAGGCGCTGCTGGGCGAAGAGAACGACGTCTGCGTGCAGGACAAGCTCAACCACGCCAGCCTGCTCGATGCCACGCGGCT
The DNA here is from genome assembly GCF_056759755.1 of Stenotrophomonas sp. STEN046. Classification (NCBI taxonomy): domain Bacteria; kingdom Pseudomonadati; phylum Pseudomonadota; class Gammaproteobacteria; order Lysobacterales; family Lysobacteraceae; genus Stenotrophomonas; species Stenotrophomonas sp. STEN046. Next base: position 45,061 of record NZ_JBRRDR010000003.1, on the reverse strand, counting down.
GGCCGGGGCACGCCTGCGCCGCTATCCGCACCTGGATGCCGAAGGCGCCATGCGCCAGCTCAAGCACGCGCCCGATGGCGCGGCGATGCTGGCCACCGATGGTGTCTTCAGCATGGACGGTGACATCGCACCGCTGCGTGCACTGTCGCTGGTCGCGCGCCTGCAGCAGGCGCTGTTCTACGTGGACGATGCGCATGGCGTGGGCGTGCTCGGCGATGGCCGTGGCGCGGTCGCCACCGCCGGCCTGGGCGTGGACGATGTACCGCTGCAGCTGGTCACCCTGGGCAAGGCGCTCGGCGGTTCCGGCGCGCTGGTGCTCGGCCGCGAAGACCTGATCGAGCACTTGGCCGAAACCGCACGCCCCTACATCTACACCACCGCCATGGCACCGGCGCTGGCGGCATCCGCACTGGAAGCGGTGCGCTTGGCGCGCCGTGATCATTGGCGGCGCGCAAAGCTGGCCGATCTGATCACCATGTTCCGCGCTGAAGCACGTCGCCACGGGCTGGACCTGATGGCCTCGGAAACACCGATCCAGCCACTGCTGTGTGGCGATGACCACACCGCCGTTGCGATGTCGCAGGCGCTGGAACAGGCCGGCTGGCTGATCGGGGCAATACGCCCGCCCACGGTGCCCGATGGCAAGGCGCGCCTGCGCGTCACCTTGTCGGCGTTGCATACCGGCGAACAGGTCCGCGGGCTGGTGGAAGCCATCGCCGTGGCGCGCGACCGCGTGGCCTTTGCCGCGCGCGCGGTGCCGCCGCCGTCGCTGCCGGCGCTGGCCTGAGTGATCGTGTAGTTCCCATGCATATCGAAGTGACCGGCCACGGGCCGGACCTGGTGTTGATCCACGGCTGGGCCCTGCAGGGAGGCGTATTCGCGCCGCTGGTGGAGCGCCTTGCAGACCGGTTCACCCTGCATCTGGTCGACCTGCCTGGCCATGGCCACAGCCGCGACGACACAACGCCGTTGCGGCTGCCGTTCGTGGTCAATGCCATCGCTGCGGCCACGCCGCCTGCGGTGTGGTGCGGCTGGTCGCTGGGCGGGCTGTTCGCCCTGCACGCCGCGGCAACGCTGCCCAAGGTGCGTGCGCTGGCGATGATCGCCGCCACACCGCGTTTCGTGCGTGGGGATGACTGGCCGCATGCGGTGGAACCGGCCGTGTTCGAGCAGTTCGGGCGCGAACTGGCCAGCGACTTCGGCGGCACCCTGGAACGCTTCCTGGCCCTGGACGTGATGGGTTCGGCACACGCACGCGAGGAACTGCGCACGCTGCGCCAGCGACTGGTCGAGCGCGGTGCGCCCACCGAGCGCGCACTGCTGGAGGGCCTGCGCCTGCTGGAAACCACCGACCTGCGCGGCGCTCTTCCCACGCTGGGCAAGCCCAGCCTGTGGATTGCCGGTCAGCGCGACCGCCTGGTTTCACCGGTTGCCATGCAGGCCGCCGCCGCACTCGCGCCGGGCGCACAGGCGCTGACGGTTGCCCACGGTGGCCACGCCCCCTTCCTCGGCCATGCCGACGACGTATCCGCTGCCCTGCAACACTTCGTTGCCGGCCTGTCACCGCTCGATGGCGGACAATGAGCGCCTTCCGAACGGGGCAGGACTGACGCATGGATCTGGGTATCTCCGGCCGCTGGGCACTGGTCTGCGGCGCCAGCAAGGGATTGGGCCTCGGTTGTGCGCGGGCACTGGTGCGCGAGGGCGTGAACGTAGTGATCGTGGCCCGCGGTGACGATGCGCTGCAGGCCGCCGCCGCCGAGCTGCGGGCGCTGTCCAGCGCGGCTGAAGTGCGCACGGTAGCCGCCGATGTCACCACCGAAGCCGGCCGCACCCAGGCGCTGGCTGCGTGCCCGCAGGTCGACATCCTGGTGACCAATGCCGGTGGCCCGCCGCCGGGCGATTTCCGCAATTTCGAGCGCGACCATTGGATTGCCGCGCTGGACGCCAACATGCTGGCGCCGATCGCACTGATCCGCAGCACCGTGGACGCCATGATCGAACGCGGCTTCGGCCGCATCGTCAACATCACCTCATCATCGGTGAAGGCACCGATCGATGCGCTGGCCCTGTCCAATGGCGCGCGCAGCGGGCTGACCGGCTTCGTTGCCGGGCTGGCACGGCGCACGGTCGCCCACAACGTCACGATCAACAACCTGCTGCCCGGCCAGTTCGACACCGACCGCCTGCGCGCCAACTTCGCCCACGCCGCTGGCCAGGACGAAGACGTGCAGGCCGTGGCCGAGCGCCGCCGCCAGCAGATCCCTGCCGGCCGCTTCGGCACGCCGGACGAATTCGGCGCCGCCTGCGCCTTCCTGTGCAGTGCACAGGCCGGTTACCTCACCGGGCAGAACCTGCTGATCGACGGCGGCGCCTACCCCGGTACGTTCTAAGAGACTCCTGCAATGCCGTCCCACTTCGATGCACGCCACGTCCGCCGCGCGTTCGCACGCGCTGCCACCAGCTACGACGCCGCCGCCGCCCTGCAGCGCGAGGTGCAGTCGCGCCTGCTGGAATCGCTGGACTACCTGGAAGCGCGCACGCCCGAGGTGGTGCTGGACATCGGCGCCGGCACCGGCCATGCCAGCGCGCTGATGAAGAAGCGCTGGCCGAAGGCACAGGTGATCGCACTGGACGTGGCACTGCCGATGCTGGACCAGGCCAAGCGCCAGGCCGGCTGGTGGAAACCCTTCCAGCGCCTGGCGGCCGATGCCACCGCGCTGCCGCTGGCCGACAACAGCGTGGATGTGATCTTCAGCAACCTGTGCCTGCAATGGGTGGACGACCTGCCAGCGGTGTTCGCCGGTTTCCGGCGCGTGCTCAAGCCGGGTGGCCTGTTGCTGTGCTCCACCTTCGGGCCGGAAACGCTGATCGAGCTCAACGAGGCGTTCGCGGCCGCCGACGACCGGCCGCACGTGAGCCGTTTCGCGCAGATCGCGCAGTTCGGCGATGCGCTGATGATGGCCGGTTTCCGCGACCCGGTGCTCGACCGCGACCTGTTCACCCTGACCTACGATGACCTGCCGTCATTGATGCGCGAGCTGCGTGCGATGGGCGCCACCAACGCCCGCGTGGATCGCCGCCACACACTTACCGGTCGTGGCCGTTTTGCCGCCGCCGCGGCCGCCTATGAACCCATGCGCCGCGCCGACGGCAAGCTGCCCAGCAGCTGGGACGTCATCTATGCCCATGCCTGGGCGCCGGATCCGGGTGCGCCCATCCGCGAAGGCGGCCACGACGTGGCATCGGTACCGGTGTCGGCCATCCCGATCCGGCGCAGGCAGACCTGATCGTCCGGCATTGCCGGCCGCTGGCCGGCAATCTCATGATTCCATGCTGGACATCTGCCGGCCAGCGACCGGCACTACCGCATGCCACGCCGTACGCGAATCGCACTGGTAGGTGCCAACCTTGGTTGGCACAGCACGTCAGATCGCATTGCGGCCGGCATTGTGCCAACCAAGGTTGGCACCCACCCAAAACAGGCTTCCGCCTCCGCCTCAGGTATTGGCCGGCGAACTCAGCGGCGGCCGTACCAGGTCGCGGTGGAAGAAATAGATTTCCTGCACCAGGAAGCGCCAGCTGGTGTGGAAGCTGCGGAAGCGCGTGCTCGGCGTCGAAGACGCCAGTGCCCGCATCCCCAGCGCATTGCTCAGGCGCAGCGCGCGTGCCATGTGCAGCGGATCACTGACGATGATCACCGAATGCAGCTTGCGCTGGTCCATCAGCCGCTTGGCTTCCACCAGGTTCTGCACGGTGTTGCGCGAGGCGGTCTCGATGAGGATCGCGTCATCGGGAATGCCGTGCTTGAGCGCGTAACGCCGCGCCACCTGCGATTCGGAAAAGCGCGCACCGGTGCCACCGTAGCCACCGGTGAAGATCAGCAGGGGTGCATAGCCGGCGTCGTACAGATCCAGGCCGTGGCGGATGCGTTCTTCAAACACCGGTGATGGTTTCGCATCGTAGGCGGCAGCACCCAGCACGATGATCGCGTCGGCCTTGGCCGCCTGGTCGCGTTCGCCCACCCATACGATCCACGCGGTCACGCCCAGCAGCCAGATCACCACCAGCACGAACAGGCGCCAGACCCAGCCCAGCAGGCCGGTGCGGTGACCGCTGTGACCGCGGCTCACGCGGTCCCCCAGCGCAGCGCGGGCAGGTCAACGTTGCCGCCCGACAGCACCAGGCCCACGCGCAGGCCTGCAAAGCGTGCCGGTTGGGCCAGCACCGCCGCCAGCACGATCGCCGAAGACGGCTCGACCACCTGCTTCAGTACGTCCCACAGCAGGCGCATGGCTGCCAGGGTCGCGGCATCATCGACCACGATCACCTCGGCACCGGCGGCACGCAGCAGTTCGAAGTTGGGCGCGCCAATCAGCGTACGCAGGCCATCGCAGACCGTGTCGGGGCTGAAGTCGGCCAGGCGCCTGCCGCCGGCCAGTGAACGGGCGGTGTCATCGGCGCCCTGCGGCTCGGCCAGCACCAGCCGGGTAGCCGGGCTGGCGTGCTGCAGGGCCAGCGCGGTGCCAGCGGCCAGGCCGCCACCGCCCACCGGCACCACCAGCACGTCGAACGGACCCTCGCTGTGCAGCAACTCCAGCGCGGCGGTGCCCTGCCCGGCCATCACCGCCGGGTTCGCATAGGGATGGATCAGGGTCGCGCCGGTATCGGCCTGCACTTTGGCGCAGGTGGCCTCGCGATCGGCGATGGTGGCCGGGCAGCGCCAGAGCGTGGCGCCATGCCGGGCGATGTTGGCCAGCTTGGCCGCTACCGCGCCTTCAGGTACCACCACATGGCAGGGAATGCCGCGCGTACGCGCGGCCAGTGCCAGCGCTGCGCCATGGTTGCCCGACGAATGGGTGACCACCCCGGCAGTGGCGTGCGCGTCATCCAGCGACCACACCGCATTGCAGGCACCCCGGAACTTGAACGCACCACCACGCTGCAGGTGCTCGGCCTTGAACGCCATACGCGCACCGGCCAACGCATCCAGCGTGCGCGAGCGCAGCACCGGGGTCACGCTGGCATGGGGCGCGATCCGCGCGGCGGCGGCAAGGACGTCATCAGCGCGGGGCAACAGTGAATCGCTCATGACGCAAGATTAACGTATGCCTCCGCGCTGGCGACCGCGCCATCGGTCATGCCAGCATGCAGCCCTACACCGCCATTCATCCTGGTTGGCGGAGTTAAGGGGCGATTCAACGCCCGCGCCTGAAGCTGCCTGTACACCCGTCCTCTGGGGGGACTCCGATGAAAACGCGCCTGATGCTTGCCGGCGGCCTGTTGCTGGCCCTGACCGGTTGCACCACTTACGACTATGTCGGTGGCCGCAGCGGTGGCTACTACCACGGCGCGCCGTCGGTGGAATACCGCTACCCCTACGGCTACCCGGCCGACTATGGCTATCCGTATTACGGGGGCGGCGGCTATTACGGCTACGGCGGTCCGTACTACCAGCGGCCGATCTACCGTCCGCCGCACAACCACCGCCCGCCGCCGCGTCCCGGCAACGGCGGCGAGAACCGTCCGCCACCGCCGCCGCGCCAGAACAATGGCGGCTCGCCCTGGCGCAACATGGACTCGATGCGTCGTCCTTCGCAGCCCGCACAGCGCGTCGAGCGGCCCTCACCGCCGCCGCAGGCCCGCCCTGCGCCTGCCCCGCGTGCGCCGAGGATGAACAGTTCCCCATGGCGCGCGATGGATCATGAGAGATAGCGCACAGTTGAGGCTTGTTCCGTCTTGCATTTCACACGGTCCAAGCCTCAATCTACGCAGGTGGTGACGGCCCGCGTCACAAAGTGACAAAAAAACGTTAAGGGCCGGTCCCAAAAAGCTCTACGTCGATATCCGACAGGAACATCTGGATCCCCCCTGTTCCGGCCCTGTCGGATGTCGGCACCTCTGAAAGCAGACGGCCCCGCATTGCGGGGCCGTTTGTTTTACGGGACTGGCAACGCGCCACCGCGCAGGCCACCGCCTCGGTGGATCCACGCCATGCGTGTCAGTAGATCCACGCCATGCGTGGATGAAGCCTTCCCCTCAGGTCCAGAAAAAACAGGGCCGGACAGTCCCCCGACTGCCAGCCCTCTGCTCCCCCATCGTGCGCCTGTACCGGCCCCTGTTCCAATTCCGGTCACGGGCGCCTGCGGCGCCAGCCACGATGGGTGCTATTGGGTTATCTGCAAAAATCCTGCCAACTTTAGGGTTGATTTCCAGCCGGGCCGACCGGCGCCGGTCCGCCCCCCGCCAATTGGCGCTAAAATCGCCACCCCGGCGCCGTCCCGACTGCGCCGCCCTCCTGCTGAACAGTCCTCATGATCGACTCCTTCCATCGTTACGACGTCATCGTCATCGGCGGTGGCCACGCCGGCACCGAAGCCGCACTGGCTGCGGCCCGTACCGGCGTGCGCACCCTGCTGCTGACCCACAACATCGAAACGGTGGGTGCGATGAGCTGCAACCCGGCCATCGGTGGTATCGGCAAGGGGCACCTGGTCAAGGAAATCGACGCCCTTGGCGGTGCCATGGCGCATGCGGCCGACCGCGCCGGCATCCAGTGGCGCACGCTCAACGCCTCCAAGGGTCCGGCCGTGCGCGCCACCCGCTGCCAGGCCGACCGCAACCTGTACCGCATGGCGATCCGCGCCATCGTCGAAGGCCAGGCCAACCTGACCGTGTTCCAGGCCGCCGTGGACGATCTGGTGATCGAGGGCGACGCCGTGCGCGGCGTCATCACCCAGACCGGCCTGCGCTTCGACGCCGAAGCGGTGGTGCTGACCGCCGGCACCTTCCTGGCCGGCAAGATCCACGTCGGCCCGACCCAGTACGCCGCCGGCCGCATGGGTGACCCGCCGGCCACCACGCTGGCCGCACGCCTGCGCGAGCGCCCGTTCCAGGTGGACCGCCTGAAGACCGGCACGCCGCCGCGCATCGACGGCCGCTCGCTGGATTACAGCGTGATGGACGAGCAGCCCGGCGATACGCCGCGGCCGGTGATGTCCTTCCTCGGCTCGGTGGACGAGCACCCGCAGCAGGTCAGCTGCTGGATCACCCACACCACCGGACAGACCCACCAGATCATCCGCGACGCACTGCACCGCTCGCCGCTGTACAGCGGCCAGATCGAGGGCATCGGCCCGCGCTACTGCCCGTCCATCGAAGACAAGGTGGTGCGCTTCGCCGAAAAGGCCAGCCACCAGATCTTCGTCGAACCCGAAGGCCTGGGCATCGTCGAGATCTACCCCAACGGCATTTCCACCTCGCTGCCGTTCGACGTGCAGCTGGCGATGGTGCGCAGCATCACCGGGTTCCAGAACGCGCACATCACCCGCCCCGGCTATGCGATCGAGTACGACTTCTTCGACCCGCGCGGGTTGAAGGCCTCGCTGGAAACCAAGCTGGTCAACGGCCTGTTCTTCGCCGGCCAGATCAACGGCACCACCGGCTATGAAGAAGCGGCCGCGCAGGGCCTGCTGGCCGGCCTCAACGCCGCGCGCAAGGTCCGCGGGCTGGAGGGCTGGTGCCCGCGCCGCGACGAGGCCTATCTGGGTGTGCTGGTGGATGATCTGATCACCCATGGCACCAACGAGCCGTACCGCATGTTCACCAGCCGCGCCGAATACCGGCTGCAGCTGCGCGAAGACAACGCCGACCAGCGCCTGACCCCGGCCGGCCGCGAAATGGGCCTGGTCGATGATCGCCGCTGGCGCGCCTTTGAAACCAAGCAGGCCGCCGTGGCAGCCGAGCGCGCACGCCTTGGCGCGCTGTGGGCAACCCCGGCCAATGCGCTGGGCCGCGAAGTGAACCAAACGCTGGGCGTGGCCGTCAGCCGCGAAACCAACGTGCTGGACCTGATCAAGCGACCGGAGCTGGACTACGCCAAGCTGATGCAGGTGCCTTCGCTGGGCCCGGCGGTGACCGATGGCAAGGTGGCCGAGCAGGTGGAGATCGGGGTGAAGTACGCCGGTTACCTCGACCGCCAGCGCGACGAAATCGAGCGCCAGCAGCGGCATGAAGCCACACCGATTGCCGGGGACTTCGACTACGCGATCGTGCGCGGGTTGTCGGCCGAGGCACTGCAGAAGCTGGAGCGCGTGCGTCCCCAGACCATCGGTCAGGCGCAGCGCATTCCCGGCATGACCCCGGCAGCGATCTCGCTGCTGCTGGTGCACCTGGAGCGTGCGCGACGCGGCCGCGTGGCGTAACGCGAATCCCGCAGATCCATCCACGCATGGCGTGGATCTACTGCAATGCTGCCCAGGTAGGTGTCGACCTTGGTCGACACGAATGCATGAACCACGCATGCGCTACAGTCGAGCTCGACTCTACGAATCTTCACCACATGGACGACATCCACCCGATCGCGCCGGACAAGCGCGCCGCCATTCTTTCCACCCTTGCCGATATCGAGCGCAGGCACGACGTGCGCGTGCTGCTGGCCTGCGAATCCGGCAGCCGCGGCTGGGGCTTTTCCTCGCCGGACAGCGACTACGACGCGCGCTTCATCTACGTGCACCGGCAACCGTGGTATCTCAGCGTCAACGAAGACACCGGGCCCAACCAGGCGCAGCGCGATGTAATCGAACTGCCGATCGATGACGAGCTCGATGTCAGCGGTTGGGACCTGCGCAAGGCGCTGCGGCTGGTATCCAAGTCGAACCCGACGCTGATCGAATGGCTGCGCTCGCCGATCATCTACCAGCAGGATGCCGCCGCGGTGGCACAGCTGTGGCAGGCGGCCGAGCGCTTCTACTCGCCACTGGGCAGCTGGTGGCACTACATGAGCATGGCGCGCACCACCTACAGCCGCCACCTTGGCAGGGACGCGATCAGCACCAAGAAATACCTGTACGTGCTGCGGGCCCTGCTGGCCTGCCAATGGATCGAGAACGAACCGAGCCCACCGCCGATGGCATTCGAGAACCTGCTGGATCGCCTGCTGCCTGAAGGCACGGTGCGCGAGGCTGTCGATGCGTTGCTGGTGGTCAAACGCGCCAGCGCCGAGGTCACGGCAGCGCCCCGCATCGCCGCCATCAGCGATTACATCGACCAGGAGATGGCCAGGCGCGCCGATGGTCCGCAGCTGCCGGCCGGCCATGGCGACAGCGCATGGCTGGATGCCTTGTTCCGGCAGATGCTGGCCGAGCACGCGCCGGGCTGAGCGCTCCCGGCGCTAGCGACGCCTCTGCCGCGTATCATCGTCGTGAATGCCTTGATTTCCGGAGACACCGATGACCCCGCTGCGCCCCTTCCGCGACAAGATGCCGGTGCTCGGCCAGCGCGTGTACGTCGATCCGGCCTGCACCATCATTGGTGATGTCGAGCTGGCCGATGACGCGTCGGTGTGGCCGGGCACGGTCATCCGCGGCGACGTCAATTTCGTCCGCATCGGCGCCCGCACCAACGTGCAGGACGGCACCATCATCCACGTCAGCCACCACAGCCCATACAACAAGGCCGGCTACCCGACCCTGATCGGCGAGGGCGTGACCGTCGGCCACGGCTGCATCATCCACGCCTGCAGCATCGGTGATTACAGCCTGATCGGCATGGGCGCCTGCATCCTCGACGGTGCCCGGGTCGAGCGCCATGGTTTCGTCGGCGCCGGCGCGGTGGTGGGTCCGGGCAAGGTGGTGGGCGAAGGCGAACTGTGGGTCGGCAATCCGGCCCGGCCGGCGCGCACGCTCAGCGACAAGGAGATCGAGGCGCTGCACTATTCGGCCGACCACTATGTGCGGTTGAAGGACGAATACCTGGGCTGAGCCACCTCACCCGGTGACGCCGCTCTGCTAAAGTCTGGGCCCGACCAGGAACCGTCGAGACCCCCATGCCTGTGGCTGCCCGCCGGAGAGGACTCCAGCGCTCACGTCCACGGCCATCGCGCTGATGGCCGCACCGATGCTCGATACCTACCGCGAGGTGGTAACGCCGGAAGGCGTGCCGCTGCAGTTGCCTGCCGCCGGGCCGCTGCCGCGCGCACTGGCGTGGCTGATCGACCTGGCGGTGCGCCTGGGTGCGCTGACCGCGTTGTCCATTCCGCTGGCCCTGCTCGATGAATTCGGCCGTGGCCTCTATCTGGCGCTGATGTTCCTGCTGATGTGGGCCTACCCCATCGTCTGCGAGGCACTGTGGGGCCGCACCCTGGGCAAGCGCGTGCTGGGCCTGCGGGTACTGGCCCAGGATGGCGCGCCGGTCGGCTGGATGGCAGCCATCACCCGCAATCTGCTGCGCACCGTGGACATGCTGCCCTTCGGGTACGCACTGGGGCTGATCAGCAGCCTGTTCGACCCGCATGGGCGTCGCCTGGGCGATCTGGTTGCCGGCACCCTGGTCGTGCATGCACCGCTGTACTACCTGCCGCCGCCCACCACCATCGACAGTGCGTTGGCGCCGCCGCAGCCGCTGCGGCCGGAGGAGCAGGCCGCGGTGATGGCCTTCGCCGAACGCGCCCCCCGCCTGTCGCCGGCGCGCCAGCAGGAACTGGCCGGTATCGCCGAACCGCTGACCAGCGCGTCGGGCCAGGTGGGTGTGCTGCGCCTGTACGCAATGGCCAACTGGCTGCTGGGGCGGCGATGAAGCAGGAACAGTTCGTCGCCCGCCATCAACAGGAGTGGCATGACCTGGAGCTGTGGCTGCAGCACCGCGCCGGCGCCTCGCGCGGACGCCGGCGCAGGCCCGGCACCGAAGAAGCCGGTGATGTCGGCTTCCCGCAGCGCTATCGCCGGCTGTGCCAGCAGCTGGCGCTGGCGCGCGAGCGTGGCTACAGCCCGCAGCTGGTACAGCGCCTGCAGCAGCTGATGCAGCACGGCCACGGCGTGCTATACCGCACGCCGCCCACACGCTGGCGGCGCGCCCTCGAATTCCTGGTCGCCGATTTCCCGTCGCTGGTGCGCAGCCAGTCACGCAGCATGTGGGTGGCGCTGGCAATGTTCGCGGTACCGGCGCTGGCCTGCTTCGCACTGGTGCAGGTGTATCCGGACAGCATCCACCTGCTCATGGACAACGGCCAGATCGCCGAGATGGAGCGCATGTACGATCCGTCCGCCGAGCGCCTGGGCCGTGACAGCGGCACCGACTGGATGATGTTCGGCTACTACATCATGAACAACATCAGCATCGCCCTGCGTACCTTCGCCAGTGGCCTGCTGGCAGGTCTGGGCACGCTGCTGGTGCTGTTGTTCAACGGCATCACCATCGGCGCGGTGGCCGGCCACCTGCAGCACATCGGCCACGGCGATCCGTTCTGGCGCTTCGTGGTCGGCCACGGCGCCTTTGAACTGACTGCCATCGTGATTGCCGGTGGCGCGGGCCTGCAGCTGGGCATGAAGCTGCTGGCCCCCGGCCGCCGGCGGCGCATCGACGCGCTGGTCGAAGGCGGCCGCATCGGTGCCCGGCTGTGTCTGGGCGCGGCCTTCATGTTGTTGCTGGCTGCGTTCGTGGAAGCGTTCTGGTCGTCCATTGCCGATATTCCGGCAGCGGTGAAATTCGCGGTGGCCGGCGTGCTCTGGGCCGGCGTGCTGCTATGGCTGTGGCGCGGCGGACGCGGAGGTGGCCATGCGGATTGACCATCTGGACGTGGTGCTGCGCGCACGCAGTGGCTGGGAAGCGATGGAACTGGGCAGCGCACTTGCACGCCGCCACGCGCGCGGTGCGTGGGGCAGCTGGCTGCTGGCCAGTGCACCGTTGTTCGTGCTGTTCAACGCGCTGGCCTGGTGGCTGGATGCCTTCGGCTGGGCGTGGCTGGCCATGTGGTGGTGCAAGCCCCTGTTCGAACGCGCACCGCTGTATGTGCTCTCGCGTGGCATCTTCGGCGAACGCGTGGGCGCAGGCCAAGCGCTGCGTGCGCAACGGCACTGGGGTGGCAGCGGCTTCTGGGGCTACCTGGGCTGGCGCCGCTTCAGCGTGCTGCGCAGCCTGTGCCTGCCGGTGAATCTGCTGGAAGGCAATGCGCCCGCCCAGCGCGGTGCACGCCGGCGTGCAGTCGCCGCCGGCGCTGCAGGCTCTGCGTTGCTGCTGACACTGACCTGCCTGGCATTCGAGCTGGTGCTGGTGGCCGGCGCGATCGCAGCCGTCTTCATCTTCATTCCGCTGGAACTGCTGCCCGAATCCTGGCGCGCGGCGTGGGCGATGGTCAGCGTGGACGCCCCGGCATGGGCGCGGCTGGGCCTCAACCTGCTGTGCTGGCTGGCGGCAGCGCTGATCGGGCCGTTCTACGTGGCCGCCGGCTTCGGCCTGTATCTGAACCGGCGCACGCAGATGGAAGCCTGGGACGTGGAAATCGCACTGCGCCGCCTGCGCGAACGTCTGCTGCCGGTGGCCTCGTCGCTGGTGCTGCTGTTGTGCCTGGCGCTGCCGTTGGCGCCGGTGCATGCACAGCAGTGCGACGCGCCGGCCGCCGAACAGACCGATGCAGGAAGTACGGACGAGGACGCTGAGTCGGCGGAAGCCGATGCACCAGCAACCACAGAGAACGATCCGGCCAACACGGCGGCAGTGATCTTCGGCGACACCCCGGTGGATACGGCCGGCTTCCGCCAGGCGGTGAACCGTGCGTATGAAGACCCGCTGCAACGGCCCACGCGGCAGACCAGCCGTTGGAAGGCGATCGAAGACGATGCAGAAAAGAAGAAGACTGCAGAAGAGCTGAAGAAGGACAACAGCGCCGGTGCGCAACGCGCCTCGCGCAGCGGCGGCCAGGCGTGGCTGGCGCGGGTGGCCGAGTGGGGTTTGTGGGGCCTTCTGGGTGTACTGCTGCTGGTGTTGCTGTTGACCGCGCGGCTGTGGCTGCCGTGGCTGCGCGGCTCGGGTCGGCGCAGGCAGGCACGCGCGCCGGAGATCACCGAAGAGCGGGTGGAACTGCCCGTGGTGCTGCCGCCGGATGTGGCCACCCAGGCCGGACTGCTGTGGGACCAGGGACGGCCGCGGCAGGCCTTGGCCCTGCTGTACCGCGCCAGCGTACGCACGCTGGTGGAGCGCACCGGCATCGCCCTGCCGCCCGGTGCGACCGAGGCCCAGTGCCTGCGCGCGGCGCGGCGCCTGCCCGACGCAGCCGACCGTGAGCTGTTCGCCCGCACCGTGCGCATGTGGCAGTACGCCGCCTACGGTGGTCGCCTGCCCACGCGCAGCGATTTCGATGCGCTGTCTGGCACCCTGCGCGAGCAGTACGGGTGGCAGGCATGAGCCCGCGCCTGTTCTGGTCGTTGCTGGTCGGCGCGCTGCTGCTGTTCGGGGTGCCGCTGACGATCCTGTTCCTGCGGACGCATGAAAAGGTCACCGAAACCACCGTGCTGCCGCCGCAGGGTGAAGCCAGCTACAACCCGCTGTATGTGCTCGGCCAGGCGCTGCGCGCGGATGGCATCGACGTGCAGTCGCGGCAGCGTCTTGAGCTGGCACGGATGCCGTTGGCCGCCACCGATACGCTGGTACTGCTGCAGGACACCCGCGACCTGCCGCCGCGTACCGCGCAGGCGCTGCTGGCCTGGGTCGACGGCGGTGGCCACCTGCTGCTGCGTACGCCGCCGCCGGGTGATGACGATGCCAGCAGCACCCAGGGCCCCCTGCTGGACAGCATCGGCGTGGACAGCCTGTTCCACGGCAACCTGTGCCAGCCCTTCCACGTGGCAGATGACCCCGGCCATGAAGAGTTCTGCGGCGGTCGTCGCTTCAGCCTGGGCTTCCAGGCAAACCGCAATGCCGAACGCCGCTGGGGCGATGAAGAACTGGTGTTCGCACGCCTGCGTCATGGCAAGGGCCGCATCGATGTACTGGCAGACATGGATGTCATGCGCGGTGAAGGCGCGTCGACCTCGACGCGGCGCCGCCCGACCGGTACCGACGCGATTGCCCGCGACGGGCTGCACGACCTTTCGCATCGCGACCTGACGCGCTACCTGCTCGATCCCAACTATGGGCGCGGCACCATGTGGTTGGTGTATGGCAGCCGCCCGCCGTCGCTGGGTGCGCGCATCTTCTACCAGGGCTGGCCGTTGTGGGTGCCACTGCTGCTGGCCATCCTCGGCTGGCTGTGGGCACGCGCGCAACGCTTCGGCAGCGCCCTGCCTTCGCCGGTGGTCGAGCGCCGCTCGCTGCTGGAACATGTGCGCGCCAGTGGCGAGCTGCTGCTGCGCTTCGGCCACGGCGCGCGCCTGTACCAGGCCGTGCAGGCGCTGTTCCTGCATCGCCTGCGGCTGCGCGCACCGCTGGCCGCTGCACTTGAAGGCCCCGCGCGCGACCAGGCCATCGCTGCGCTGCTGCAGTGGCCTGCCAACCGCGTGGCCAGCGCACTCACCCCTCCTTCCCCGCATGATTCCTCCGCCCTGCGCGAGCGCATTCGCTTGCTGCTCCAGATGAGATCCCTGCTATGACCGATGTCCCTGAGCTGCCGGCCGCCGCCAGCGCCCGCCTGATTGAACGCGTCGATGCCATCCGCCAGGCCGTCGGCCACGCCTTCATCGGCCAGGCCGATGTGCTCGACCAGATCCTGGTGGCGCTGTTGGCCGGTGGCCACGTGCTGATCGAAGGTGTACCCGGCCTGGGCAAGACCCTGCTGGTGCGCGCGCTGGCGCAGGCGCTGGAACTGGACTACGGCCGCGTGCAGTTCACCCCCGACCTGATGCCCAGCGATGTCAGCGGCCACGCGGTGTATGACCCCAAGAGCGAGAGCTTCAAGATCCGCCGCGGCCCGGTGTTCACCAACCTGCTGCTGGCCGACGAGATCAATCGTGCCCCGGCCAAGACCCAGTCGGCGCTGCTGGAAGTGATGCAGGAGGGCCAGGTGACCATCGAGGGCAAGGCCTTCACCCTGGCACCGCCGTTCATGACCCTGGCCACGCAGAACCCGTTGGAGCAGGAAGGCACCTATCCACTGCCGGAAGCGCAGCTGGACCGGTTCCTGCTGAAGGTACTGATCGACTACCCGCAGCTGGAAGACGAGAAGCGCATGGTCGCGGCGATCACCAGCGGCCGCGCCGCCAGCGATTTCGACCTCAGCCAGGTGCCGCGCGTGCTCAGCGGCGGCGAACTGCTGGCGCTGCAGCAGGCCACCGCAGCGATCACTGTCGATGACGAAGTGATCGATTACGCCGTACGCATCGTGGCCGCCACCCGGCAATGGCCGGGCATCGCCGTGGGTGCCGGTCCGCGCGGCAGCATCGCGCTGGTACGCGCGTCGCGGGCACAGGCGGTGCTCGCCGGCCGCGATTTCGTCACCCCCGATGATGTACGCGATATCGCCCGCCCCGCCCTGCGCCACCGCATTGCCTTGGCACCGGAACTGCAGATCGAGGGCCAGGGTGCCGACGATGTGCTCGGCGCGCTGCTGGCCAAGGTGGAAGCACCGCGCCGATGAGGCCTGCGCCGCTGCTGCTGGCGTTGTTGTTGGGCTGGGCCGCGCTGGGCGGCGTGGTGCTGGCCGAGCTGCTGCCACGCGCGGGCTGGATGGCGGCGGGCGCGGTGATCGTCGTTGTGGCGGCCATCGACCTGTGGCGGCAACGCCGGCGTCCATCACCTGCCGTGGAACGCGACATACCCGAGGCGCTGGCACTGGGCGTACGCCGCGAGGTGGGTCTGCGCCTGCAGGCCGAACAGGCCATGCACGTGCAGGTGTTCGATCTTGTGCCCGGTGGCTGGCCGCTGGAATCGATGCCGCAACGGCTGCGGCTGCGTGCGGGCCACTGCAGCGCGCTGCACTACCACGTGCTGCCGCAGCACCGCGGGCGTTTCCGTTTCGAGGGCGTGCACCTGCGCATCCGTTCGCCGTGGCGGTTGTGGTGGCAGCAACGCACGTTGCCACCGGCACTGGACGTGCGGGTCTATCCCAACTTCGTGCCACTCACCCGGTTCGCGCTGTTCAGTGCCGACCAGGCCTCACGCCTGGTCGGTGCGCATGTGAAGCGTCGTCGTGGTGAAGGCACCGACTTCCACCAGATGCGCGAGTACCGCATCGGCGACAGCCTGCGCCAGCTCGACTGGAAGGCCACCGCACGCGCACGCAAGCTGATCTCGCGCGAGTACCAGGACGAGAAGAACCAGCAGCTGCTGTTGATGCTGGACAGTGGCCGTCGCATGCTCGCCAGTGAAGGCGGGCTCTCGCACTTCGACCACGCCTTGAACGCATCGCTGGTGGTGGCCTACCTGGCGCTGCGCCAGGGCGATGCCGCTGGCCTGTTCGCGGTGGGCGGCGAGCGCCGCTGGGTAGCACCCCAGCGCGGCATGGGAACGGTGCAGCACCTGCTGCGTGCCAGCTACGACCTGCAACCGCAGGCGGTGGCCACCGACTACCTGGCTGCTGCCACCGAGGTATCGCTGCGCCAGCGCCGGCGTGCACTGGTCATGCTGGTCAGCAATGTGCGCGACGAGGACATGGACGACCTGCTGGCCGCCGTGCGCCTGCTGCAGCGCCGGCATCTGGTGTGCGTGGCCAGCCTGCGCGAACGCGAACTGGATGCGGCGCTGGAAGGCGAAGTGCAGACCCTTGAGGATGCCACCCAGGCCGGTGCCGCCGCGCTGTACCTGCAGCAGCGCGCACAGGCGCATGACGCCTTGCGCGCCGAACGGGTAATGGTGCTGGACGTGACCGCCGATGCGCTGCCCGCCGCACTGGTGGAGCGCTACCTGGCAGTGAAGCGCGAAGGGCTGCTCTGACCGATGGCGCCGGGCATGGCCCGGCGCTACCGATGCATTGCTCTGATTCGCGGCCGCTCCGGTAGCTGCCAACCTTGGTTGGCACGAAACCCAAACCGCCGACCAAGGTCGGCCTCTACCCACAGCGGTTGCCGGCCAGCGGCCGGCACTACCCCTGCAGCAAACGCCGCTGCAACCGCTCCACCGCACGCTGCAGCAGCACCCGGTTGCGGGCCAGCTTCATCCACTGCGGCAAGCGCGAGAACATCGACGCGTTGGTGACGCCGGCACGTTCGCGCAGGGGTGCGGCGGCATAGTCGTGCAGCGCCTGCAGATGCGCTTCGTTGTAGGCCCAGAGCAGGCCGGCGGCGGTCTTTTCGACCAGTCGCAGCGGCAGGCCGAAATGCGGGTCGATCGCTTCATTGCCGCGCATCCGCGACAGGGTGACGTCCACATCGCTGCTGCGCCCACACTGGCCGCAGTCCGCTGCAAGTGTCCGCAGCGGAGACGTTGCGCGTGCGCGGCGCACGTCAGCACTGACCCACTTGTGCCCGCAGTAGCCGCAGGCACGGTGGCCGCTGTAGCGTACCGGCCCGACCCAATCACCCGCCCCGCAATGGGCGCAGCCGCAGCCGCCATCCAGGGCCTCGCTGCAGCCAAGGCATCGGAAGCGCCGCGATTGCGACGTTCCGACCACCCACCCCGGCGTATCACAGCGATGGCAGCGCACGGCGACCCGGTCGGCGTAGCGCCACAGGCCATGGCCGTCATCCAGATGGCGTCCGGGCAGCGGCGCAGGCCGCAGGTCACGGTTGCGCCGCACCGCCATCAGACGTAGATCCGCGTCGGCGCCTCATCAACGATCGCGTGCGGCACGAAGCGCGCGCTGTCGCGGGTGATCGCGCTGTCATCCTCGCGGATGCCGATGCCGCAGGCATGGTCGCCCACCACCCAGCTGCCGATCAGCGGGTAGCCGCCCTCGAAACGCGTGAGCGGATGCGCGCGCTGGATGATCGCCGGGCCGTCGTAGGGACCGTCGCTGCGCTGGGTGCTGCCATCGGCCAGGTGCATTTCGATGTTGGCGCCTTCGCGCGAGAACAGCGGCTTGCGTACCCACCCCGAGGCCAGCGTGCTGCCGTCGTCGAAGTGGGCTTCCAGCAGATTCGGATGGCCGACATTGCGCTGCCACAGCAGCGGCAGGATGCCCTTGTTGCTGAGCACCGCCTTCCACGCCGGCTCCAGCAGCTGCACGCACGAGCCCGGCAGCGCGCGACCGAATTCCTCGGCCATCAGGTCTTCCAGCGGATACAGCTTGAACAGGGTGCCGATCACCGAATCATCCAGCGCGGTGAAGCGGCCGTCCTCGGACAGGCCGATGTCTTCGATGGCGATGGCCTGGCCGTTCAATCCAGCCTGCGAGGCGCAGTCGCGCAGGTACTCGACTGTACCGCGATCCTCGTCCGAGCTGCCCACCGCGCTGAAGTACAGCGGCGGCGGCAACTGCGCAGCCAGTTCGCCGAAGCGTTCGACCAATGCCTCGTGGATGGCGTTGAACTGGTCGGCGTGCTGCGGCAGGCGTCCGGCATTGCGCTGGTCTTCCAGCCATTGCCACTGGAAGAAGCTGGCCTCGAACAGCGAGGTCGGCGTGTCGTAGTTCAGTTCGTAGAGCTTGGCCGGGCCGGTGCCGTCGTAGGCCAGGTCCAGTCGCCCGTAGAGGTGCGGCTGGCGCTGGCGCCAGCTGTCGGCGATCCAGTCGCGGTAATGCGACGGAATCGCCAGCTGGTCCATCAGGCGCTCGCTGGCAATCACATCGCCGACCAGGTCCATCGCCATCTGGTGCAGCTCGGCGCTGGGATCTTCGATGTCCTGCTCGATCTGGCGCAGGGTGAAGGCGTAGTACGCGCTTTCATCCCAGTACGGCTGGCCGTCGATGGTGTGGAAGCGGAAACCGGCCTCCTCCGCGCGTGCCCGCCACTGGGCACGTTCGGCAATACGGATACGTTGCATGGGTCGATCAGCCGCCGACGCTGCTGCCGCTACGGCGCGCACTGGTGCTGCCAAAGCCGCTGCGGCTGGCGGTGACGGCGCGGTTCGGTTCGCTGGTGACCGGTGCCAGGCCGGCCTTGCCAGCGCCGATGCCGCTGGCGGTGTTCAAGCCGCCGCTGCCACCCGGGGCCGGACGCGCCCAACCGGCGCTCTTGTCCTGGTAGGCCGGAGCCGAGGCCGGTGCCTGCGGGGCCAGGCCACCGCGGTTGCTCAGCATCTGCGACATGAAGAAGCCCATCATCATCGGACCGATGAAGGAGGTACCGGCCGAGGTGTGCTGCTGCACGCACTGCTCGGGCTTGTAGTCCTGTTCACAGGCTTCCTTGCTGGCGTACTTCGGCGCCGAATCGGCCGCCTTCTTCTGCGCTTCGGCAAAGGCGTTGCGGCATGAGGACGGGTCGCCGGTGGCCTCGGTGCACGCCTGCACCGAAGTGTAGAGGCCTTCCTGCACCTGCACCTGCTCGTCCTTCTGGCAGGCAGTGAACAGCAGCGGCGCAGCGCTCATCAACAGCAGCGCGGTGGTGCGGGAACGTTTCATGGCGTCATGCCTTCAAGTCGGAACAATGCCCCATCATGCCAAATCCGGGCCAACAACCGGAATCGGCAAAGTGGGAAAGATGAACGGAATTTCATTTTCCGTCGTTCCCCATCATCCACGCATGGCGTGGACCTGCCGTGTCGACCAAGGTCGACACCTACCAACAGCCACCGGACCCACCTCGCCTACCCGCAGAAAGCCAGCTTTTGACGTTGACGCTGCCCTGGCCTCTGCAGGTGCAGCGCGCAGCCCTGCCGGACCACCATCGGTGGTTGCAGCAGCAACCGAAAAAATTGGCCATGATCGGGCCATCCCCACGTCGTACGGCCCGCCCGTTCCGCCAGCCATGCCTGAATACCGTTCCCGCACGTCCACTGCCGGCCGCAACATGGCCGGCGCCCGCGCCCTGTGGCGCGCCACCGGCATGAAGGACGGCGACTTCCACAAGCCGATCATCGCCATCGCCAACTCCTTCACCCAGTTCGTGCCCGGACACGTACACCTGAAGGATCTTGGCCAGCTGGTCGCGCGCGAGATCGAACAGGTCGGCGGCGTCGCCAAGGAATTCAACACGATCGCCGTGGACGATGGCATCGCCATGGGTCACGACGGCATGCTGTACTCGCTGCCCAGCCGCGAGATCATCGCCGACGCGGTGGAGTACATGGTCAACGCGCACTGCGCCGATGCGCTGGTGTGCATCAGCAACTGCGACAAGATCACGCCCGGCATGCTGATGGCGGCATTGCGGCTCAACGTCCCGGTGGTATTCGTCTCCGGCGGGCCGATGGAAGCCGGCAAGACCCGTCTGTCCGAGCACAAGCTGGATCTGGTCGATGCGATGGTGATCGCCGCCGATGACACCGCCAGCGACGAGAAGGTGGCCGAGTACGAGCGCAGCGCCTGCCCCACCTGTGGTTCGTGCTCGGGCATGTTCACCGCCAACTCGATGAACTGCCTGACCGAGGCACTGGGCCTGTCGCTGCCCGGCAACGGCACCACCCTGGCCACCCACGCCGACCGCGAGGCGCTGTTCCGCCGCGCCGGCCGCCTGATCGTCGAGCTGTGCCACCGTTGGTACGGCGGCGAGGATCCGCGTGCACTGCCACGCGGCATCGCCAGCCAGGCCGCGTTCGCCAACGCGATGACGCTGGATATCGCCATGGGCGGTTCGACCAACACCATCCTGCACCTGCTCGCTGCCGCGCAGGAAGCGGAGGTCGACTTCGATCTGTCCCACATCGACGCACTGTCGCGGCGCGTGCCACAGCTGTGCAAAGTGGCGCCGAACTCACCGAAGTACCACGTTGAAGACGTGCATCGCGCCGGCGGTGTGTTTGGCATCCTCGGCGAACTGGATCGCGCCGGGCTGCTCGACAGCAGCGTGCCGACCGTGCACAGCGCCACCCTTGGCGAGGCGCTGGCGCGCTGGGATGTGATGCGCAGCGACAACGAAACGCTGCATACCTTCTTCAAGGCGGGCCCGGCTGGCATCCCCACCCAGGAAGCCTTCAGCCAGGCCACGCGCTGGCCGTCGCTGGATCTGGATCGCGCCGAAGGCTGCATCCGCGCGCTGGAACACGCCTACTCGCAGGAAGGCGGCCTGGCCGTGCTGCGTGGCAACCTCGCCGTCGATGGCTGCGTGGTGAAGACCGCCGGTGTGGACGAATCGATCCACGTGTTCGAAGGCAACGCACGGGTGTTCGAAAGCCAGGACGCGGCCGTGGCCGGCATCCTGGCCGACGAAGTGAAGGCCGGCGACGTGGTGGTGATCCGCTACGAAGGCCCCAAGGGCGGTCCGGGCATGCAGGAAATGCTGTACCCGACCAGCTATCTGAAATCGAAGGGGCTGGGCAAGCAGTGTGCGCTGCTCACCGATGGTCGTTTCTCCGGCGGTACCTCGGGCCTGTCGATCGGCCACGTTTCGCCGGAGGCGGCCAGCGGCGGTGTGATCGGCCTGGTTGAAGACGGCGACCGCATCCGCATCGATATTCCCGCGCGCCGCATCGATCTGCTGCTGGATGAAGCCACCCTGGCCCAGCGCCGCACCGCCGCCGATGCACGTGGCTGGAAGCCGCGGGCACCGCGCCCGCGCAAGGTCACCAGCGCGCTGAAGGCTTATGCGCTGCTGGCCACCAGCGCCGACAAGGGTGCCGTGCGCAACACCGCGCTGCTGGGCGATTGAGGTAGCGCCGGGCGGCGGGGTTACCCGATGGTGCGCTTGAACGGCGGCAGCGCGTCGATGATGCGCTTGCCGTAGCGGCGGGTCAGCAACCGCGAGTCGAGGATGATCACCCGCCCGGTATCGGTGGAGGTGCGGATCAGGCGGCCGGCGAACTGGGTCAGTGTACGCAGTGCGTGCGGAATCGCGATCAGGTTGAAGGCATTCAGCCCACGCGCTTCCACCCATTCGCTCAAGGTGGCGGTCTGCGGGTCGGTCGGTACCGCGAACGGCACCTGGGTGATCACCACCGTGGTGCAGGCTTCACCCGGAAGATCCAGGCCTTCGCCGAACGAGTTCAAGCCGAACAGCACCGAGCCCTCACCCGCAGCGACCCGACGCAGGTGCTCGTCGATCATGCGCGTTTTCGACATCTCGCCCTGCACCAGCACCTGCTTGCGCTTGGCGGCCGGCATCAGGCCCGCCACCTTCTCCATCTTCCAGCGCGAGGTGAACAGCACCATCGAGCCCTTGGACCAGTCCAGTTCCTTGCCGATGTAGCGGGCGACTTCGCGCGGATGCCCTTCGCGGTCATCGGGGGTAACCGGAAACGGCGGCACGATCAGTTCGGCCTGGTTGGGCAGGTCGAACGGCGACGACAGCGAGACCATCTCGGCGGTCTCGGGAATGCCGTTGTCGATCGCCAGCGACTGGAAGTCGCCGCCACCGGTCAGTGTCGCCGAGGTCATCACCACCGAATCCACTTCATCCCACAGCAGCTTGCGCAGTACGTGCGCGGCTGACACCGGCGAGCCGTGCAGCACCAGGTCGCCATCGCGGGTGGCCGTCACCCAGCGCGCCATCGGCGGCGCCCCTTCCTTGTCTTCGCGGCGCCAGACCTGCCACAGGTTGTACTGCTGCTCGATCATCTCCAGCGCCATGCCAAGGTTGCGCTGCAGGCGCTCGCGCGCCGGATCATCGGGCTTGCCCTTGGCCACCTGCGCAGTGGCTGCATGCGCCCAGTTGTACAGGCTGCGGGTATCGTCGGCCAGCGCCTCGATGGGTTCGCGCCAGGCCTCGGGCAGGCGGCCGTTGGCGGCCCGCCACATCGGTTCTTCATCGGCCGGTGCCGGCATCCATACCGCTTCGACGTGGTCGCGGAACATGCGCAGGCCCTTGGCCACGTTGCTGGCCGCGTCGATGGCCTCGTTCGGCAGCAGGTTGCCCAGCCGATCCTTGTCGACGGCACGGTAGGCGCCGGCAATCAGGATCTGCAGGCGGCCGGTGCGCTTGGCCATCTCATCCAGCGCCAGGCTGGCCGCGCCCTGGTCGATCGCCACGTTGCCGACGTGATGGCCCTCGTCCAGCACCAGCAGCATGTCCGACGGTGCGGCGATCATCGGCTGGCCGTTGTCGCTGTCACCAATGGACAGCGCCGACAGCAGCAGGGCGTGGTTGGTGACCACGATCTGTGCGTCGCGCACGGTGTTGCGTGAACGCAGTACCGCGCACTGCGCCGAGTAGGCGCAGCGCCGCCCCGCACAGCCCGAAGCCGGCGTGGTGATGCGGCCGCGCAGGCCGGGGCTGATGGTTTCCGGCGCGTTGTCGATGTCGCCATCCCAGCTGCCGTTGCTGAAGGCCACGGTCAGGCGCTTGGCGATGTCCATCTCGATCGGCGCCAACGGGCGGTCGAACAGCGGCTGCTCGTCGTCGAACATGCCGTTCTGCGCGCCCTCGCCATGCGCCTCGGCGGCATTGCGCGTGCACAGGTAACGGGTGCGGCCCTTGGCCAGCGCGATGGTCGCTTCCAGGCCGGTGGCCTTGAGAAAGTTCGGGATATCGCGTTCGACCAGCTGCGACTGCAGCGCCACGGTGCCGGTGCTGATCACCAGCTTCTTCTTGCTGGCCAGGGCAATGGGCACACCGGCAGTCAGGTAGCCCAGGCTCTTGCCGACGCCGGTCGGTGCCTCCACCACGCCCACGCCGCCGCTGGTGGACAGCGCGCGCGACACCACGCCGATCATCTGGCTCTGCGAGCGACGGGTGGAAAATCCGGGGGTATTGGCCTGCAGCGTCGTGTACGCCTTGCGGATCGCGTCCTTCAAGGCGTCATCGAGCTTGCGTGGGGCGGCGACGGTTTCGGTCACGCCAGAACTACCGTAGCGGGGTCAGGCCGGCCATTGTCGCATGGCCGGCCACGGGCTCCGAAGCGCGCGCGCTGAACGGGGTCAGCGACGTCGCGCGGTGGCTGGATGAGCCGCAGGCCCGTTGCCCGGGCGGCCGAAGCCGCCATCGACGGTCACGGTGCGGGCGCACTCCGCTGCCGCATCACCCGCACCAGCGCCCACACCAGCAGCACGGTACCGATGGCTTCAAGCATGGACAGCACGAAGTGAACCACGCCCAGCACGATGCTCAGGTTCGAGACCGAACCGAAGTCGCCCTTGCTGAACATCCACATCGGGATCAGCGCGGCCAGCAGGCCCCCCATGCTCGCCGCCAGCAGCAGCAGCAGGCCCCACAGTGCGCCGGAGCGTGCCGCATCGCGCGGCGCGCCCATCACCCAGACCAGGCCGACGCACAACGCGATCAGCACCGGCAGGCGTACGCCGACCATGGTCAGCAGGGTGGTCAACAGCGAGGTCGTATCCATCGATCAGTCCTGCCCGGCGAATGCGCCGGCATTGGCGCGCAGCTGCTGGTAGACCTCGTCGGTCTGCGGGCGCACCGCATGCCACTGCAGGAAGCTCTCGGCGGCCTGCTCGACCAGCATGCCCAGGCCATCGACGGTGTTGCGGCACTGCGCGGCGCGCGCCCAGGCCAGGAAGGCGATGGCTGCCTCGCCGTAGTTGAGGTCCACGGCGGTGGTCATCGAATTGACCAGCGACAGCGGCAGCTTGAACTCGGCCTCGCGGTCACGGCCGGCCGAGGTGGCGTTGACGATCAGCTCGAAATCGCCGAGGTCGCGCAGGTCGTCCCAGTACCGGCTGAGCGCGCGGCCCGGTTCGCCCATGGCGTCGATCAGTTCATCGGCACGCTCCGGCGTGCGGTTGACCACCGTCAGCTCGGTGATGCCGGCATCCAGCAGCGCCGGGGCGACACTGCGCGCCGAACCACCGGCGCCGAGCAGCAGCACGCGGCGGCCACGCAGGTCCAGGCCGTGGCGATCGGTGAGGTCGCGCACCAGGCCGATGCCATCGGTGGTGTCCCCGTGCCAGCGGTCGCCCTTGCGCAGCAGGGTGTTGACCGACCCGGCGCGGCGCGCGCGCGCGGTCAGCGTGGTGCACACGGCAAACGCGGCTTCCTTGTGCGGCGAGGTGACGTTGGCGCCGACACCGCCTTCGGCGGCGAAGGCCTCCAGGCCGGACAGGAAAGCGTCGGCACTGAGATCGATGCTGCGATAGTCGATCGCGATGCCTTCCTGGCGACCGAACGCGGCATGGATCTGCGGCGACTTCGAGTGGGCAACGGGGTGTCCGAAGACGGCGTAACGGTCGGTCATGGAATCCTCGAGCTGTGGAGCTGGCTAGACTGGACGCCTCTCAGTAACCGGAACCGGATCCATGCGGATTGCCCCGACCCTGCTGGCGCTGGCCACCAGTTTACTCTGCGCCCCGCTGGCAATGGCGTTGAACGAATACGGCATCGAGGGCATGGGCGTGGTATCCACCCGCGCCGAGGAGGGCCGCGCCACGATCAGCGCCGATGGCCAGCGCATCGTCTTTGGCCGCCGCGGCGAGGCGGGCTGGGGCCTGTGGCAGGCGCGCTGGCTGGATGGGCGCTGGCAGCAGGCGCAGGCACTGCCGGTGGCGGTGCCCGGGCAGGTGCGCGATCCGTACTTCAGCCGCGACGGCCGTTGGCTGCTGTTTGCCGCCGGCCGTGAGGGCCAGCTGGCGCTGTATCGGGCGGCGATTGCCGCCGACGGCAGCATGGGCACCCCGCAGGCGCTGGCCGGCGAAGGCAGCCGCCACGAGGAGCGCGGCCCGGCACTGAGCGTGGATGGACACCGCCTGCTGTTTGCACGCCAGCAGGGGCGGGGCGCCGGCTGGGACCTGTTCGTGGCGCCCCTGGACGCGCAGGGCGCACGCGGCCCGGCCACTGCGCTGCAGGCGTTGAACAGCCCCGCCGATGAAACCGATGGCGACTGGCTGGGCAGCGAGGGCGCGGTGGTCTTCAGCCGAGGCAGCGGTGACACCGCGCAGGTCTGGACCAGCGGTTGTGCGTGGACAGGTGCGGCGCTGCAGCCGCTGGGATTGTCGTTCAACCAGGACAGCGGCTGGACTGCGGCACCGGTGATCGACAACGCCAAGCCGGGCGAAATGCTGGTGGCCAGCAGCGCGGCGAAGTCTCCGCGCGCGGGCGGCGTGGATGTCTATCGGTTGGCGCTGCCGAAGGTGACGGCAGTGGCCGGGTGCGTGCCCGCCGTTCCGTAACGGCAAGCGCCAACCAAGGTTGGCGACTACCGGGGTAATGGACCTGCCAGCAGTAGAGCCACGCCATGCGTGGATGGCCCGCTTCCGGGCGATCGCCGTCAGCGCGACAACACCTTCGTGCGCTGCTGCTCGTAGTCCACTTCGCTCAGCTGGCCACTGTCCTTGCGCCGGTTCAGCGCCGCCAGTTCCGACTGCACGCTTTCCGGCAGCGCCTGCTCACGGGCGACGCGGGCAGCCGCCGACAGCTGCTCGGGCGGACGCCGTGACGCCCGCCACGCCGCAACGAACACGCCGACGATGATGGCGCCGAACACCAGCGTGCCGGTGCCCCAGATCAACCATTGCATCCAGCCCATTTCGGGTCCCATCGCGTGTTCCTCCGTCCGTCGTGGGCGCTATTGTCAGCGCTCGCGCAGCCAACGCGCCACCTGCGGCGCGAAATAGGTCAGCACGCCATCGGCGCCGGCACGCTTGAAGCCCAGCAGCGATTCCAGCACGCAGGAACGTTCGTCCAGCCAGCCGTTGGCGAAGGCCGCCTTCATCATCGCGTACTCGCCGCTGACCTGGTAGGCAAAGGTCGGCACGCCGAAGGTTTCCTTCACCCGGCGCACCAGGTCCAGGTACGGCATGCCCGGCTTGACCATCACCATGTCCGCGCCTTCTTCCAGGTCCAGGGCGATCTCGCGCATCGCCTCGTCACCGTTGGCCGGGTCCATCTGGTAGGTCTTCTTGTCGGCCTTGCCGAGGCTGGCGGCGCTGCCCACGGCATCACGGAACGGGCCGTAGAACGCCGAGGCGTACTTGGCCGAGTAGGCCATGATGCGCACGTTGAGGTGGTGGTCGGCGTCCAGCGCGCGGCGGATCGCGCCGATGCGGCCATCCATCATGTCCGAGGGCGAAATGATGTCCGCGCCTGCTTCGGCATGCGACAGCGACTGCTTCACCAGCGCTTCGACGGTGATGTCGTTGAGCACGTAGCCCTTGTCATCGATGATGCCGTCCTGGCCGTGGGTGGTGTAGGGGTCCAGGGCGACGTCGGTCATCACCCCCAGCTCCGGGAAGCGCGACTTCAGCGCGCGGATCGCACGCTGCGCCAGGCCGTCCTCCGACCACGCCGCCGCGGCGTCCAGCGACTTCTGCGAGGCATCCAGCACCGGGAACAGGTCGATCACCGGGATGCCCAGCTCCAGCGCTTCTTCGGCCACCTTCAGCAGTTCTTCGATCGACAACCGTTCCACGCCCGGCATCGACGGCACCGCCACGCGACCGGCGGGTTCGTGCACGAACACCGGGTAGATGAGGTCATCGGTGGTCAGTGTGTTCTCACGCATCAGGCGGCGCGAGAATTCGTCATGGCGCATGCGCCGCGGGCGGTAATGGGGGTGATGCATGGCAGGCTCCGGGGAGTGGCTATTGCAGCAGGTAACCCTGCGGCAGCAGGGGTTCGGGCAACGGGCGTTCGCCCAGGGCGTCGAGCTGGTCGATCTCGATGGTACGTACCATCGCGTCCAGCGGCAGATCATTCGGCTCCAGCCCGAAAGGCTCTTCCATTTCCTCGCCCAGCTGGTCCAGGCCGAAGAAGGCATACGCCAGCACCGCCGACAGCACCGGCGTGGCCCAGCCCAGCGAACTGGCCAGGCCAAACGGCAGCAGCACGCAGAACATCCATGCGCAGCGGTGCAGCAGCAGGGTGTAGGCAAATGGCAGCGGCGTGCTGAGGATGCGCTCGCAGCCGGCCTGAATGGAGGACATCGCGTGCAGGCGATCTTCCAGCTGGGCATACAGGATCGGGTCCAGCTCGCCGCTGCGCAGCGCCTGCGCCAGCTCGGCGGCGATCATCGCCAGCAGGGCGTCGGGCACGTTCTCGCGCTCGCCCAGTTGTTCGCGCTGCGCCTTGTCCAGCCAGGGCAGCGCCACCAGCGCGACGATGCGTCCGCGCAGTCGCGCGGCCAGCGCGTAGGCAAAGGCGGTGGTGAGATAGGCGATGCGGCGGCGGCGGCCACTGTCGTCTGCCAGCAACAGGTGTATCTGGCGCGCCAGCGAGCGCGACTCATAGATCAGCTGGCCCCACAGCTTGCGGCCTTCCCACCAGCGGTCATAGCAGGCGCTGTTGCGGAAGCTGAGGAAGATCGACAGGACCAGGCCGAGCAGGGTGAACGGAACAACCGAAACACGCTCGATGCCAGGCGGCCGGGCCAGTTCCACCACCGCCGCCACGGCGATGGACAGCACCAGGATGGCCAGCACCTTCGGCGCAATGGCCGGAACGATGGAGCCACGCAGGATGTAGAGAAGTTGCCAGCCGTGGGGACGGGAACGGATTATCATCGGACAGCCGCGGCGCACGCGGTTTTGCAGGCACGCGGGGGGCTCGCGCAGCCGTTCATTGTACTCCCCTGCCCGGCCGCCGGCCCTGCTCCTGCGACGCCCTGTCGCACCCGGTGCGGGTTGTCAGATCACCCCGCCACCGAGTCCCAGCCGCAGGATGCCGACCACCACCACGATGCCGTTCAGGATCAACCCGGTCCAGGCGCGGCCGCGCCTGCTGGGGTGGGTGAACAGGATGCCCAGCGCGCCGATGATCGCGCCGACTGCAGCAAACGGGATCAGGAACCAGTTGCCCCATCCCAGCAGCGGGATCAGCGCCAGGATCATCCACAACAGCGCCAGTACGCCCCATAACAGACTGATCACACCCATGCCGTGCTCCGGTGGTTTGCCCTGCCTGCCACCATAGCCGGTCCCGGCAGCGTCGCCTACCGCCATTGCCGACAGCCTCACCGGCGCCGTGCTAGCGTGCGGCCATGGGTCGAGGGCCGATGTTGGCGCCGATTCAGAGTGCCCGGTCGATGATCCGAACCAGTCCTACAGGGGTACACGCCATGAACATCCGTTGGGTCGCCTTGGCGGCCATGCTGCTGGCCGCTGCCGGTTGTGCCAGCACCTCCAAGGTCATGCTGGGCCGCGCCCGCGCGCCGATCGATCCGGCCCAGGTGCAGATCTATTCGACACCGCCGGCGGGCTCGCAGGAAATCGCCCAGCTGGAATCGTCCTCGGCCGTGGGCTTTGGCACGCAGGGCCAGACGGATGCGGCGGTGGCCCGGCTCAAGCGCGAGGCCGCTGCGCTGGGCGCCAACGGTGTGATCCTGATGGGCGTTGGCAGCAGCGGTTCACCGGTCGGCATGTCGGTCGGTGCAGGCAGCTACGGATCGCACGTGGGCGGTGGCGTGGGCATCGGCATACCGACCACGCAGAAGCGCGCGGCCGGTGTGGCGATCTGGGTGCCCAACCCGGAGCCGCCGGCACGCCTGCCGACGCAGACGATCACCCCGCAACGCTGACGCGCGTGCGTCGAGGCGGGAAGCGCCGGGCATGGCCCGGTGCTACCGGTACTTCGGCACGAACACCTTGTTCACCGCTTCGGCCAACTGGTCCGGCGGCAGCAGGCCCTGATCCAGCAGGAAGTTGTTGAACGCCAGGCGGTCGAACTTCGCGCCCAGTGCCAGCTCGGTCTGCATGCGCAGTTCCAGGATGCGGGTATAGCCGTAGAAATAGCTGCCGGCCTGGCCCGGCATGCGCACCATGTAGCGGTCCAGCTCCTGGGTGGCCATCGCCTTGGAAAGACCAACCTGTTCGATCAGCACGCGCTCGGCATTGGCGCGATCGGTCAGGCCCAGGTTGAGCATCGGGTCGAGCATCGCGCGGGCAGCACGCAGCAGGCGGAACTGCAGCGCGATCATCTGACCGTCCAGCGGTTCGTAGGGCACCATCTCGGCTTCGGCATACAGCGCCCAGCCTTCCACGTTCACCGAATTGAACGCGAACATGGTGCGGGCCAGCGAAATGCCGCGCTCGACCATCGCGGTGAACTGCAGTTCGTGGCCCGGACGGCCTTCATGCGCACTCAGCGTCCACGCCGCCGCACCGAAATTGAAATCGTCGTACTGCGCACCCTCACCGGCGGCCGGATTCCCCAGCGGCAGCACGAACGTGCCCTGCTGCCCGGTGTTGTTGACCAGCGGCGCCGGCAGGAAGTGCGGTGCTGGGCTGGCCGCGCTCTCGGCGGCAGAGCCCAGGCGCATCTGCATCGCGCGCTGCGGCACATCGACGATGCGGTGCTCGCGGATCAGCGGGTCGATCGCATCGATCACCTTGCGGTAGTGCCCTTCCAGCTGGTCATTGGCGATCTTGTCGCCCTTCAGCGCGCGGATCACCGCCACCGGGTCGCTCGGGTCGCTGAGCTTCAGGCCCTTGTCCTTGGCCACCAGCGGCGCCAGCTGGCGCATCGCCGAACGGGTTTCCATGAATTCCAGCTGCGCGCGCTGCATCAGCAGCTTCGGGTCGATGTCGATGCCGACCTGCTTGAGCTGGTACGCATACAGCGGCGCCGGCAGGCGCGCATCGGCACGTGCCTTCGGCAGCACCTCCTTGCGGGTCCAGGCGGCATAGTCCTTCATCTGCCCGGCAAGCGCCTTCATCGCGTCGTCGGCACCGGCGACCTGGTACTTCTTCAGCAGCGACTCGATGCCGGTGATGTAGGTCTCGACGTTGTCCAGCGATTGCTGCACTTCGATCCTGGTCGGCTGCAGCAGCGTGGTGTCCTTCAGCCGTTCCTCGTAGCGCTGGCGGGCCAGCGTGGTGAAAGCGGTGCCGCCCGGCTGCAGGCCGGCATAGGCCTTGAGGCGATCGACCGCCTTGGCCCGGCGCTCGGCCGGCACCTGGTCGGACAGCAGCAGGTTGAGGCCGCTGAACACCGTCTGCGGCGCGTCGCGCCACGGCAGCAGGTACTTCTGGTTGAGCTCGCTGCCTTCGATGTTCTGGTTGGCGGCGGCGATCATGATCGCCAGGTCCTGGCGGACGTTGGGATCCTTTTCGGTGGCCAGCCTGGTCTTCAGTTCATCGCGCGCCTTGGCCATCGCCGCGCGATACCGCGCGTCATTGTCCGGGCCGAGGTCGGCCACCTTGTCGTCGTAGCCGGGCACACCGAAGAAGCCGGTTTCCTCCGGCTGGAACGGGCCCTGAGCATCGAGCAGGATCTGCGCCAGCGCATTGCTGCGGGCGACCCAGGCCGGACTGGCCGGGGTGGCCGACTTGGCCGTCGGTGCGGCAAGGGCCGGAGGGGCTGACAACAGCGGGGCAGCGGTCAGGGCCAGGGCGACGGCCAGCGCGATCGGCTTCATGAAGCACTCCAGGACAGGGTTGTCCCGCAACTTACGCGCTCAGGGCGGTGGCGACAATCGGCCGGAGGTCACAGCGCGGCGGTCAACGCGCATTCCCCACGCGCACGGCAGGCCTGCAGTTCGCACTCGCCTGCCGCCTCCGCATCGTCCAGCTCGCTCAGGTCGAAGGTCTGCTTGTCATCGGCCAGCACGTACATCACCGGGTAATCCCACACGTGGTCGCGCTGGGTGCCCTGCACGAACAGCCGTCCCTGTGCGTGCGGGCCTTCCAGGCTCACGGTGAGGCCGACATCGCGCTGGCCGTTGAAGGCGGTCTGCATGCTGCCCAGCGGCAGTGCACCGGCCTGCAGGGGTTCACCGAACACCTGCACCAGCTCGACGCTGCAACCGGCACGACGCATGGCTTCGCGCATGGGTGCGCTGCCGTGTGCCGCATCGGTCCAGCGCAGCACGCTCCAGGCGATGGTGCTGCCCAGCACGGCCAGGGACAGCACAACGGCCAGCGGCATCGCCCACCGCCAATGCCGGCACCACCAGCTGGACGATGATGCGCAGGAACCTGGAATCGGCGGTGGCAGTGTCATCGGCGGGCTCCTTCCCGTGGGGCGATCAGGGCTTCAGGCAACGTCCAAGGAAGGCTTCGGCAACCCGGTAGCGATGCAGCGCATCAGCACCGGACAAGCCGTGCTTGGCACCCGGATAGGTCATCAGTTCGAACGGCTGTCCACGCTTCTGCAGCGCGCTCATCAGGCTGGTCGAGTTGGTGAACAGCACGTTGTCGTCGGCCATGCCGTGGATCAGCAGCAGCGGCGAGCGCAGGCCCTCGATGTGGGTCAGCACGCGCGCTTCGCGGTAGCCGGCATCGTTGCGCTTGGGCAGGTCCATGTAGCGTTCGGTGTAGTGGCTGTCGTACAGGCCCCAGTCGGTGACCGGTGCGCCGGCCACGCCGCAGGCGTAGCTGTCCGACGCCTTGGCCAGCAGCATCAGGGTCATGTAACCGCCGTTGGACCAGCCCTGCACGCCGATGCGCGCCGGATCCACCCACGGCTGCTGCTTCAGCCATGCCACACCACGCAGCTGGTCGGCCACTTCCACCGTGCCCTGCTTGCCGTACAGCGCGCCGCCGAAGTCACGGCCGCGGCGCGGGGTACCGCGGTTGTCCAGCGAGAACACCACGTAGCCCTGCTGGGCCAGGTACTGGTTGAACAGATGATCGCCGCGGCCGGGCCAGCTGTCGGTGACGGTCTGGCTGGCAGGACCGCCGTACACATACACCGCCACCGGGTAGCGCTTGGACGGATCGAAACCGGCCGGCTTGACCAGGCTGTAGTTCAGCGCGGTCTTGCCGTCGGCAGCCATCAACGTGCCGAACTCGACCGGGCGCTGTGCATCGCGGTAGCGCGCATAGGGATGCTTGGGATCGGCCAGGTCGTTCTCGAGCAGGGTGGCGATCTTCTCGCCATTGGCGCGGAACAGCTCGATCTGCGGCGGCGTGCCGCTGTTGGACCAGGTATCGACATACACACTGGCATTGCGCGCAAAGCTGGCGCTGTGCATGCCCGGTGCCTTCGACAGGCGCTGCGGCTGGCCGCCCTTCAGCGACACCGCGTAAATCTGGCTTTCGCGCGCCGAGTCGATGCCGGCGCGGAAGTAGGCCTTGCCGGCCGCTTCATCGACGGCCAGCAGTTCATCCACCGGCCAGTTGCCCTGGGTCAGCGCGGTCGCCTTGCCCTTGCCGTCGATGCGGTAGAGGTGCTCGAAACCGCTGCGCTCGGACGACCACAGCACGCTGCCATCGGCAAGGAAGCGCAGGCTGTTGTGCAGCGGCACCCAGGTCGGGCTGGTTTCGTGGACGAGGACGCGCTGGGTGTTGCTGGCGAGGGTGACCTCGACCAGGTCCAGCTGCTTCTGGTCGCGCGACTGGCGCTGGAAACTCAGGTGCTGCGGATCGCGCCAGTCGACGCGGGCCAGGTAGATGTCCGCCTCCCCGCCGAGGTCGATCCAGTGCGTCTGTGCGTGTTCAACCGGCGAGATGACACCCAGCTTCACCTGCACGTTGGCATCGCCGGCTGCCGGGTAACGCTGCTCGACCACATCGGTGCGGTCGGCATACACCTCGTAGCGCTTCTGCACCGGCACCGGGCTTTCATCGATGCGCGCATAGGCGATGGCCGAATCGTCCGGCGCCCACCAGTAACCGGTGTGGCGGTCCATCTCTTCATCGGCAACGAATTCGGCAACACCGTTGCCGATGGTCGCGCTGCCGTCTCCGGTCAGCTTCGCCTGCTTGCCCGTGGCAAGGTCGATCACCCACAGGTTGCGGCCGCGGATGAAACTGACGAAGCCGCCCTTCGGCGACAGCTTGGCATCGGTGGCAAAGCCCTCGCCGTGGGTCAGCTGGCGCACGGCGGCCTTGCCTTCCTGCCTGAGGTCGTACAGGTACAGCTCGCCACCCAGCGGGAACAGCAGGCGCTGCGCGTCGGGCGACCACTGGTAATCGACGATGCCGGTCATCGCCGCGATGCGCTGGCGCTCGCGGCGGGCTTTCTCTTCATCGCTGAGGGTTTCGGTGCCGGGCAGCACGATCTTCGAATCCACCAGCAGGCGGGTCTTGCCGCTGCCGATGTCGTAGCTCCACAGGTCCAGCTGGTTGCGGTCGCTGTCCTTGCCGCGCAGGAAGG
Source organism: Stenotrophomonas sp. STEN046 (assembly GCF_056759755.1). Classification (NCBI taxonomy): domain Bacteria; kingdom Pseudomonadati; phylum Pseudomonadota; class Gammaproteobacteria; order Lysobacterales; family Lysobacteraceae; genus Stenotrophomonas; species Stenotrophomonas sp. STEN046. The sequence goes on along the minus strand of NZ_JBRRDR010000003.1, from coordinate 11,402 downwards.
TCACGCGCGAACCGTCCGGGGCCACCTTGGGTTTCATCAGGGTCGGGCCGGACAGCGGCAGCGGGCCGGTGATGGCTTCCAGGGTGAGTTTTTCAGCGTGGGCGACGGTACTGGTAGCGAGCATGAGGGCGAGCGAAGCGAACAGATGGCGCATGGAGGGTCCCGGCAAACGGCAGGTCCGCCCCCGGTGGACGCGGGGCGGTCGTCCCCCATCCTAACCAAGCCCGTGCGGGAAGGCAGCATGACCTTCTGCCCATAAGGAGTGCCGGCAAGGAGTGCCGACCAACGGTCGGCACCCACCGTACTGGGTCAGCGCTTGCCGAACAGGTGCTTGCGCTCTTCGTCGCTGAGCGGTTTGCCGGCGTCCGGGTTCACCTGCGTGCGCAGCGCATAGGCGCGCTGGGTGGCGGGGCGGTCGGCAATGGCCTGGTGCCAGCGCTTGAGGTGCGGGAACGCGGCGAAATCGACCGGGATCTTGTCGTAGGCACCGATCCACGGGTAGCTGGCCATGTCGGCGATGGTGTAGTCGTCGCCGGCCAGGAAGGCGTGCTCGGCCAGGCGCTTGTCCATCACCCCATGCAGGCGACGCACTTCATTGTCGTAGCGCTCGACGGCGTAGGGGATCTTTTCCGGCGCGTAGACGTTGAAATGCCCCATCTGGCCGCTCATCGGGCCCAGCCCGGCCATCTGCCAGAACAGCCATTCCAGCGTGGTGACGCGGCCGCGCGGGTCGCTGGGCAGGAAGCGGCCGGTCTTCTCGGCCAGGTACAGCAGGATCGCGCCGGACTCGAACACGCTCTGCGGGGCGCCCCCGTCGGCCGGGGCATGGTCGACGATCGCCGGCATCTTGTTGTTGGGTGAAATGGCCAGGAATTCCGGCTTGAACTGGTCGCCCGAACCGATGTTGACCGGGTGGATGCGGTATTCCAGACCGGCTTCTTCCAGCAGCAGGGTCACTTTGTGGCCGTTCGGGGTGGGCCAGTAATACAGGTCGATCATGGCGGCGGCTCGGGGTGCGGAAAGGAACCTGAAGTCTAGTGCGAGAGTTGGGTTGGCACCGTCATGGCGGGCCGGTAACCTCGCCTCTCCCCCGAAACGCAGCATCCTCCGCATGAGCGCAAACCGACCGCCGCTGTCCCCGCTGTCCAACCTGATCTTCGCCTCGCGCTGGTTGCAGCTGCCGCTGTACCTGGGCCTGATCGTGGCGCAGTGCGTCTACGTGTTCCTGTTCGGCAAGGAACTGTGGCACCTGATTTCCCACTCGGCCTCGATGGGCGAGCAGCAGATCATGCTGATCGTGCTGGGCCTGATCGACGTGGTGATGATCTCCAACCTGCTGGTGATGGTGATCGTGGGCGGCTATGAGACCTTTGTCTCGCGCCTGCGCCTGGAAGGCCACCCGGACCAGCCGGAATGGCTGAGCCACGTCAACGCCAGCGTGCTGAAGGTGAAGCTGGCGATGGCGATCATCGGCATCTCCTCGATCCACCTGTTGAAGACGTTCATCGCCACCGGGGCACTGGGTGGCATCCCGCTGTGCACCCCGGAGCAGATGGGCGTGGCCGCTGCCAACATCGGCGTGGCACGCTGCTCGATGCTGACCGCGGATGGCGTGCTGTGGCAGACCATCATCCACTGCGTGTTCATCCTGTCGGCGATCGGCATTGCCTGGACCGACAAGCTGATGTCCAGCAGCCACGACAAGTCTGATGGCCACGGCAAGTCCGCCGCGCATTGACCCCAACGCCGGTGGCGGAGTCTCCGCCGCCACCGGCCTGGCACGTCAGCCCTTGTACGCAGGCGTTGCCGGGATGCTAGATTGCACCCTCGCCTTTGTCGGCGGTGGCGTCGGGAAACGCCATCGAACGCGCCCGGACCTCCGGTCCCGGCAGGCACCACTACGTTTTTCGTAACGTCGTCTTCTTAGAGGGGAGCAGGATGTCGCACGTCGCAATGATCGCTGCCGGGCGCCGGTGGATGCCGGTTGCATTGGCATTGGCTCTGGCCGCCTGCTCGGGCAAGGAAGAAACACCGGCCGCCGCCGCACCCGGTTCGGCTGCCGCCACCACCGCCGCCACACCGGCCGCACCTGCGGTCGCTGCCAAAGTGCAGTCGATGGGCACCGAACAGCTGCGCGAATCGGCCAGCCAGGCCCTGCGCGAGAACCGCATGTACGCCCCCGCCGGCGACAACGCGATCGAGTACTACCTGGCACTGCGCGACAAGACGCCGGACGATGCGTCGGTCAAGAGCGCGCTGACCGACCTGCTGCCCTACACCCTGATCGCCGCCGAGCAGCACCTGGGCCGCGAGGATTTCACTGAAGCGCAGCGTCTGGTCGCCCTGATCGAGAAGGTCGATGCCTCTGCACCGGCCCTGCCGCGCCTGAAGGAAGGCCTGGCCAAGGGCGTGCAGGTGGCCGCCAAGCGCACCGAGGACGAGACCGAGAAGGTCAAGAAGGATGCCGAGGACCGCACCAAGCAGCTGGCCGAGCAGCAGCGTCTGGCCGAACAGCGCGCCAAGGAAGCCGAAGCGGCCAAGGTGATCGCTGCACAGCAGGATACGGTGCGCCAGGAAGCCGAGCGCCAGGCCGCAGCCCGTCGCGAGGCCGAGCAGAAGCAGCAGCAGGCCGCTGCCCAGCAGGCCAGCGCCGCGCGCCAGGCGGCGACTCCGGCGGCTCCGAGCCTGCGCCCGGTCAGCACGCCGGCCCCACGCTATCCGGCCGAAGCACTGCGTTCGGGCACCTCCGGCGAAGTGCTGGTGGAAATCACCGTTGGCACGGACGGTTCGGTCACCAACGCACGCGTGCTGCGTGGGACGCCGTCGCGCGTGTTCGATCGCGAAGCGCTGAATGCGGTCAAGCGCTGGCGCTTCGAGCCGGTCAATGCCCCGGTCACCACCCGCCGTACGCTGGTGTTCGCGCCGGGCGGCTGAGCGGGTAGCGCCGGGCCACGCCCGGCGGCTGTTGTTGCCCACAGGGCCCGGAGCGATCCGGGCCTTGTACGTTTCAGGCTGCGCTATCGATCAGCCGTTGCAGCACCGGATCACGTGCGCCCAGCACCTGGAACAGGCCCAGCGCGTGCAGCCCGGGCAGCAGATCACGCAGATCAGCTTCGGCGGCGGCACGCATGCCGGCGTCACTGGCCGGGTCCTGCCATTGCCGCACGGTGGCGAGAAAGGCACCGACGCTGCCCTTGCGCACGGTGAGGCCGTTCACCTGCACATCGTTCTGGTGGTCGGGAAGGATGTCGTGCGGTTGCATGGCGTACTCCTGGGAAGTGGCAGGCCAGTGTCGGTGGCTGGCATCGACCGTTCTGCCGTATAACTGCCAACCGATATGGCAGATCAGACATTCACCGGCTGGATCACCCCTGCGTCAGCCGATGCGGACGACGGCCCGGCCCTGCTTGCCGCGCAGCTGCGGCTGCCCGTGCCGCGCCGGACGGCGCGCCATCAGCACGCCCGCGGGCAGCTGCTCGGCGCGCACCGGGGACTGCTGCGGATCGAGGCCGGCGATTTCCACTGGTTGTTGCCCGCTGGCCATATGGCATGGATACCGCCTTCGCTGCCGCATGCACTGGTCAGCAGCGGCGCCTTCGATGGCTGGAGCCTTTACTTCAGCGCGGCGGCGTGTGCCGGGCTGCCTGCAGCCCCTCGCATTTTCCAGCCAGTGCCGCTGCTGCAGGCCGCGGTGATTCGGGCGCTGCAGTGGCAACAGCGTGCATTGGATGCCGCGCAGGCGCGCCTGGCCGGGGTGATCGCCGATGAGATCGCCACCAGCACGGCGCTGCCGCTGGCCCTGCCACAACCACGTGATCGACGCCTGCGGCGGGTCGCTGCCGCGCTGGTTCGTTCACCAGACGACACCCGCACCGTCGAGGACTGGGCCACCGCCAGCGGCCTGTCCAGCCGCAGCCTGGCCCGCCATTGGCAGGCCGAAACCGGGATGTCGCTGAGCCAGTGGCGGCAGCGCCTGCGCGTGCTGCTGGCGTTGCCACGCCTACTGGCCGGGGAAGCGGTCATCAGCGTCGCGCTGTCGATGGGCTACGACACGCCCAGCGCCTTCATTGCCGTGTTCAAGCGCGAGATGGGAGTCACGCCGGCGCGGTACGCCGGCGGATGATGCATTCGCCGAGGCCGGCGCAACGCACAAAAGAGAGGCCCGGAATGACCGGGCCTCGTTCCATGTACGCCGGGCATGGCCCGGCGCTGCCGCCACAGTCAGCCGGAGATGGCCAGGCGCTCGTTGTGGTAGCGGCGTACGGCGGCGAACCACAGCACGGCGGCCAGGCCCAGGCTGGCGCCGAGGTAGATCGCCCAGATGGTCGGGCTGATCACCTCATGGCGGATCACCTTCAGCAGCATCTGGTTCTGCGACAGGAACGGCACTGCGTACTGCCACAGCTCGCTCTTCACCGGGTAGGCCATCAGCGCGTAGCCGGGCAGCATCGGCAGCAGCACCAGCCAGGTCATGTGGCTTTGTGCTTCCTTCATGCTCTTGGCTGCCGCGGACAGGTAGGTCAGCAGCGAGGTGCCAATCAACAGCATCGGCACCATCACCAGCAGCATCTGCAGCATCGAACCGACATTCATGTTGAGCTGCCGCCCGACATTGCCGGGCGCGATCTGCGCACTGGCCTTGAACGCGATCAGGGTCAGCAGCAGCGAGGCGAAACCCACCACGCAGGCCGCAGCGATCTTGCCGCTGACGATGGCACTGCGCGAACCCGGGGTCGCCAGCAGCGGTTCCAGAGACTGCCGCTCGCGCTCACCGGCGGTGGCATCCATGACCAGGTAGGCGCCACCGATGAACGAGGTCAGCGTCAACAGCACCGGCAGCAGCATCGACAGCATCATGCCGCGCTTGGCTTCGGCACTGGCCATGTCCTGGTTGGCCACATCCAGCGGTCGCGCCACCTGTGCATCGACACCACGCGCCATCAGGCGCAACGCACCGACCTGGCCGTTGTAGGTCGCCAGCGCTGCCTGCAGGCGGGCGCTGGGCACCTCGGCGGCACGCCGGGTGCTGTCGGCGATCACCTCCACCAGCGCCGGCTTGCCATCGGCCCAGTCCTTGCCGAAGTCGGTACTGATGCGCAGGGCCACGTCGATGTCCTGGGAGCGGATCGCTTCGGCCAGATCGGCCGGTGCAGGCGCGGTATTGAGCCCCTGCGCCGCCAGGAAACGCACCAGGTTCGGCGCGTTCTCGGCGCCGATGGTCGGGATCTGCAGCGGTTGTTCGATCTGGGTGCGCACACGGCTCTCGGCCAGCTTGCCCATGCCCAGGATCAGCAGCGGGTACAGCAGTGGACCAAACAGCAGGGTCAGCATCAGCGTGCGGCGATCACGCGAGAGATCACGCAGTTCCTTGCGCATCACCGTCATCAGGGTCGACATCATCTTCATGCGTGCAGGCCCTCTTCGCTGCCGATCAGTTTCACGAACGCATCCTCCAGGTTCGGCTCACCGGACTGCGCACGCAGCTCATCGGCGCTGCCGGCGGCCATCACCGTGCCCTTGGCGATGATGACGATGTGGTCACACAGCGCACCGACCTCCTGCATGATGTGGCTGGACAGGATCACGCAGCGCCCCTCTTCGCGCAGGCCCAGCAGGAACCGGCGCAGCGCACGGGTGGTCATCACGTCCAGGCCATTGGTGGGTTCGTCCAGGATCACATTGCGCGGGTCGTGCACCAGCGCGCGGGCAATGGCGGTCTTGGTGCGCTGGCCCTGCGAGAAGCCATCGGTCTGGCGGTCAAGAATGTCGGCCATGTCCAATGCATGTGACAGCACTTCGATACGTTCGCGTATATGCGAGGCCGACAGGCCATGCAGTTCGCCGAAGTAGGCGATGTTCTCGCGCGCGGTCAGCCGCTTGTAGACGCCACGTGCGTCGGGCAGCACGCCCAGGTGGCGACGCACTTCAACCGGATCGCGGGCCGCATCGATGCCATCGACGGTGATGCTGCCTTCATCCGGCGTCATCAGCGTATAGAGCATGCGCATGGTGGTGGTCTTGCCGGCGCCATTGGGGCCCAGCAGGCCGGTGATGCGGCCGTCCTCGGCACGGAAGCCGACGTTGGCCACCGCCTGGATGCGACCGGTACGGGTGTCGAAAGCCTTGTGCAGGTTGTCGGCGACGATCATGGGGCCCATCCATTGAACGAGGTGAACGCCGGCACGTAGCTCAGCGTGTCCAGGCAGCCGGCATCCAGCGCCTTGGCATCGGTGGTGTCGATGAACTGACCCAGCAGGCGCGGCATGCAGCCCGCGCTGAGGGTGCCGTGACCCTGCCCGCGTGCGACCAGCGCGCGGCCATTCGGCAGCCCTTTCAGTACCTGCTCGGCATAGCGCGGCGGCGTGACCGGGTCCAGTTCGCCCGACAGCAGCAGCACCGGCAGATCCGTCTTCAGCGGCGTGGACACTGCAGCCGGCGCCGGCCTGTGCGGCCATACCGGGCAGGCGGCAAAGAACGCACGCGCCACCTCCGGGCCCACCAGGCTTCCGGGACTCGCGGGCGGCGCCTGGTAGCGCGGCGCATCTTCGCTGCAGATCACCGACCACTGCATGCCGCGGTTGATCTGGAAGTCCATGCTGCGGGTCGCTCCGCGCGCCAGCGACGCCAGCGGTGCATAGCGGCCCTGCGCGGCTTCATCCAGCACCAGCGGCAACAGCGAGGAGTACTGCGGTACGTAGGAGAAGGCGAATGCCAGACCGACCACACTGTCCGGGGTCAACACGTCCTGCCGCGGCGCGTTGGTACCAGGATCCCGGTAGTCGACCGTGACCGGTGCACGTCGCAGGGTTTCCACCACGCTGCGCAGCTGCTCGCGGGTGTCGGTCGGGAAGCGCTTGCTGCAGACGGCATCCTTGCGGCACTGCTCGGACTGCAGAGTGATCGCGTTGTCGAAGGTGTTGGCGAAATCGCCGCCGACCACCAGGTCGTTCGGCACCACGCCGTCGATCACGATGCTGCGTGTGTGCTGCGGGAAGGCCTGGGCGTAGCGCTGGGCGACGCGGGTGCCATAGGAGCCGCCGATCAGATTGACCGTAGCGACCCCCAGCGCCTGGCGCACCGCGTCCAGATCGGCGATGGCCTCGCTGGTGGTGTAGAAGCGTGGATCTGCGTGCCCCTTCAGCGACGCCGCGCAGCGTTCGGCGTAATCGCGCAGCAATGCCTCGCTGGGCGCAGCCTCTTCGTCCATCGGCAGGTCCTTGCCGTCGGCGCCCAGGCAGCTGAGCGGGTTGGAGCCGCCGGTGCCGCGCTGGTCAATCAGGAAGATATCGCGCTGCTTGCGCACCTGGCGCAGGGCGGTATCGACGATCACCGCCACCTCGCTGGCCGCCTGGCCCGGGCCACCGGCCAGGAAGAACACCGGGTCCGGCTGGCTGGCGCCGCTGCTGCCCGATTCCAGCCAGGCAATGCGCAGGTCAATGCGGCGGCCATCGGGCCGGGCCCTGTCCTCGGGCACCTGCAGGGTGGCGCACTGGGCTTCCACGTTGACGCTGGCGCCGACCGTGGTGAGCGTGCAGGGACGGAAGTCGATCTGGCCGTAGTGGCGGCTGGGCGAATCTCCGGCGCCCTCGGTTGCGGCCTGCGGCGGTGCGCTGCAGCCGGCAATCAGCATGGCGGCCAGCAATCCGGCCCGCCTGGAATGGTGTCGTTGCATCGTGCGTGTTCCCCCTGGGAATGTTCCTGTCGACTCTGACGCGTTGTCGCGGCAGATGTGACCGGACAGATGTAGCCGCTCTGATATGAGCAACTTACACGGCCCCGGCGCCGACGGCGACCGGCCGATGGGCTGGACCGGCATCGGCACCGCCACCTGCCTGTCGCGGCCCCTGCCAGCACACGGCTGCAGCACGCTGTGGCACCCGTGTGCTGGTGTGGCACGCGCGACCTGTCGCGGCCCAACTTGATGGCGGGAAGCGGCGAGCAGCGCGGCGGACGCGCAACCAGAATGCGTGCAGACCCCGGAGACTCCCCATGCACACCTGGCACCTCAGCGGCATCGACCACCAACGCTTCCTTCCCCTCTTCGACGCCAGCGACGGGATCCTGTCCGCCAGGGGAATCGTCCGCCGCCGCGCCGATGACCGCGCAAGCTATCCGTGCCGGATCAGCCTGACCGACGCGGCACCCGGGGCAGAGCTGCTACTGCTGCCCTATGTGCATCTGCAGACGCACTCACCCTACCGCGCTTCAGGCCCCATCTTCATCCAGCGCGGAGCGACGCGCTGCGTGCTGCCGCCTGGCGCGGTGCCGCCTTACGTGCAACGTCGCCTGATCTCGCTGCGCGCATACGACAGCGCAGACCTGATGCTGGGTGGGCAGGTCTGCGAGGGTGCGGGCGTTGCCGAGCAGCTGGACCGTCTGTTCGCCGATACGGCCGTGGCGTTCGTGCAGCTGCACAACGCCGGTTATGGCTGTTTTTCCTGCCAGGCGGACCGGGTGCGCACCGCGCCGTGCTGATGCCGCGAACGTGATCGCCGGCGCGTTGCAGGCGTGACCGCCAACGCGCTCGTTCAGCGTGGCGTGAAGCCTGCGGGAAGGGCTTCACACACGCAGTCACGGATCGGCATCAACACGGTTTTCCAGCATGCGGCGCAGCTCGATACTCGCCACGGTGCCGCCGCTGTCCAGCGCGCGATGCAGCGCAGAACCCGTGGCCACCGCTCCCCTCGACACCCACAAGGATGCGCCATGTCTCTGCGATACACCCCACTACTGTTGGCCACGCTCTGCGCCGGAGCCGGCGCCGGTATTGCCGGCACTGCAGCCGCGCACGGCACCATGATCAGCCCGGCCAGCCGCGTCTATGCCTGTTTCCAGGGCAACCCGGAAAACCCGACCAACCCGGCCTGCGCTGCGGCCAAGGCCGTCGGTGGATCGCAGGCGTTCTATGACTGGAACGGCATCAACCAGGCCAATGCCAATGGCAACCACCAGGCCGTGGTGCCCGACGGCAAGCTGTGCAGCGGCAACAACCCCACCTTCCGCGGCCTGGATGTGAACCGCAGCGACTGGCAGACCACACCGATCCAGCCAGACGCCAACGGCAAGTTCACCTTCGTATTCAAGGCCACCGCACCGCATGCCACGCGCGACTGGCGCTTCTTCGTCACCCGCGACGGCTGGCAGCCGGGCAGCCCGCTGCGCTGGGCCGACCTGCAGGAGTTCTGCACGTTGGGCAATACGCCGCTGTCGGCCGATGGCACCTACAAGCTGCAGTGCACGCTGCCGCAGCGCAGTGGCCCGCATGTGATCTACAACACCTGGCAGCGCGCCGATTCAACCGAGGCGTTCTACACCTGCATGGACGTGCGCTTTGAAGGAAGCGGCGGCAGCACCCCGCCAGCAGCGCAGTGGCAGGACGCCGGCCCGGTCACCGCACGCGGCGAGTTGCCGGTCGGCACCACCCTGGCACTGCGCGTGTTCAATGCCAACGGCAATGATGTCGAACGCGTGGAAGCGACCCTGGCCAGCGGCCAGACCGCGGCCGCGCAATGGCCGTTGGCGCTGGCCCGCAAGGTCAATGCCAGCGCCCAGCACGCACGTGTGGGCGTGCTCAACAATGGCGTGATCACGCCCTCCGCTTCGGCCACCGACAACCGCGTGTACCTGAAGGACGGCAACCGCTTCCAGCTCGACACCCAGGTGCCCGACCCCGGCACGCCGTCACCGGGCGGCGATTTCGACCACGTGTACCCCGCCGGCATCGGCAGTTACGTGCCGGGCCAGACCGTGGTGAAGGGCGGCGATGGCAAACTGTATGCCTGCCGCCCGTTCCCGGAAGGGGCATGGTGCAACGTCAACGCTGAAGCCTATCGGCCGGGTGCAGGCGCGGCTTGGCGTGATGCGTGGATCACGTACTGAGGCAGTGATGCGGGAGGCGGTGCACAGTGCACCGCCTTCCGCCCGGAAGGCTGCACAGTGAGCATCGTGTTGCAGATCGAACACAGCAGCCATCGATTTAAAAGCAGCCATCGATTTAAAACTTGTCCGATGTTGCCGGTACACCTGCATGTGGAGACTGCGCGAGGTTTCCCACACTTCGCAAAGGAATTCCTGCATGCATCTGTCCCATCGGGCGGTCCTCGCACTGTCCGTCGTCGCCGGCTTGGCCCTGTCCGGCAGCGCCCTCGCCCACGGCACCATGTCCAAGCCGCTCAGCCGCGTGAAGCAGTGTCACGAAGGCAATCCGGAAAACCCGACCAACCCGGCCTGTGCCGCGGCCAAGGCCATCGGCGGCGCGCAGCCGTTCTATGACTGGAGCGCGATCGCGCATGGCAACGCCAATGGCAACCACCGCGACCTGGTGCGTGATGGCGAGCTGTGCAGCGCCAGCATCCCCAAGTACCGCGGCCTCGATCTGAACCGCAGCGACTGGCCAACCACGCCGATGCGCGCCGATTCGCGTGGCCGCTACACCTTCGAATTCCTGGCCCCGGCGCCGCACGCCACCCGCGAGTGGAAGTTCTACGTCACCCGTGACGGCTGGCAGCCGGGCAGCCCGCTGCGCTGGGCCGACCTGCAGGAATTCTGCACCCTGGGCAACGTGCCGCTGTCCGAAGGCGGTGTCTACAAACTGGACTGCCCGCTGCCCAAGCGCAGTGGCCAGCACATCATCTACAACACCTGGCAGCGCTCGGATTCGGGTGAGGCGTTCTACACCTGCATGGACGTGCGCTTTGAAGGTGGCGGTGGCGTGGTTCCGCCGCCGCAGTGGCAGGATGCCGGCGCGGTGACCGCCAATGGCGCACTGGAGGTGGACAGCACCGTGACCCTGCGCGTGTTCAATGCCAACGGCAACGACCTGGAGCGCGTGGAAACCAAGCTGACCGCTGTCCAGACCGCACCGGTGCAGTGGCCGCTGGCCCTGGCCCGCAAGGTCAACGCCAGCGCACAGCACGCGCGCGTGGGTGTGATGAAGAACGGCGTGATCACGCCGGTCGCCTCGGCTACCGACAACCGCGTGTACCTGAAGCCGGGCAACCGCTTCCAGCTGGAAACCCAGGTGCCGGGTCCGGGCCCGATCGATCCGGTCGATCCGCCGAGCGGCGACTACGACTTCGTGTACCCGGCCGGCCTTGGCAGCTACAAGCCGGGCGAGACCGTGGTGAAGGGTACCGACGGCAAGCTCTACGCCTGCCGCCCGTTCCCGCACGGCGCATGGTGCAACATCAATGCCGATGCCTACCGCCCGGGCACCGGCTTCGCCTGGCGTGACGCCTGGGTGCCGTACTGAGGCATGGTCCCGGAGGCGGCGTGATGCCGCCTCCGGCGTGCGGGGTTGCCGGCCCGCGGCCGGGCCGACTTGCGGCGGGCGGACATATAGCGGGGGGTATGGGGCATTCCCCCACCCCCCGCCGTAAAAACTTCGGGCCCAGCCTCCACCC